>CABVRV010000102.1 GCA_902500755.1 uncultured Nitrospira sp. | reverse complement strand
GATACTGCGCATCTCGATACAGCCCGGATCGGCTGACGATCATTGGAACGATCTCGGCGTTGGTATCTTGTTCCGCCGCATGCACAGCCAGGCTGACCCGCTCACGTTCCTCGGCTGTGAGTTGCAGTCTCTCACCAGTTTCCACTGGCACCCCCTCCTCCGAAATTGCCGCCCCCACCGCCGAATCCACCCCCGCCTCCAAATGACCCTCCACCCCACCCACCACCGCGGCTGCTGTACCAAATCCAATCATCCACCCCGCGGGATCGTGTGGTCCTTCCCCCGGCACCGGACGCGCCAATCACGAGGAGCAGAAACAAGGTCGCCGCACTCGCAATGAGCGCCGGCACGAGCCAGGGAGCCAATAGCGTTGAGATCCCCGCGCCCGCCACCGGTCCGACGAATTTATGGATGTTCATGAACATGAGCCCGACGACGAGCCCAACCATGACAGCCACCACAACCTGCCCCAGGACGTCGGTCTCTGGCTGAGAGACTGTTTGTTTCGATGCTTGATAGGTTCCTTCGATCGTCTGCAAAATGGCGCTGATCCCCTCAGTCACTCCGCCTGGGATATCACCGGCGCGGAACCGAGGCACGATTTCATTTCTAATGATTTGAGCCGATCGAGCGTCGGTCAACACCCCTTCCAATCCATACCCGACTTCGATCCGAACCTTGCGTTCCTCGATCGCCACCAACAAGAGCACGCCGTTGTCCGTACCCTTCTGACCGAGTTTCCAGGTCGTGGCCACGCGATGGGAGAATTCTTCGAGTGAGTCGCCTTCGAGGGAAGGCACGATCAGGACGGCGGCTTGATTACTCGATTGCGCTTCATGAGCCGAGAGTCGAGCCGTGAGTGACTCAATCGTGGAGCTCGGTAAGATGTGGGCAAGGTCGACGACCCGTCCCGTCAACCGAGGAACATCCAGGGCAACGGCCGGCACGGCCGATGAGAAGGTCGCGGCCGTCAGGAGGCAGCACGATGCGAGGCGACTGATTCTGTGCCGTCTCAACTTCTCCTCGCCTCACGCTCGATTCAAAACTTCACTTCGGGCGGCTTCGCCACGGCATTCTCGTCAGCAACAGTAAAGTTGGGCCGCTCCTCGAGATTCAGCAGAAACTTGGCCGTCAGGTTGGTCGGGAAATATCGCACCATCTTGTTGTACTCTGCGACACGATCGATATACCGCTTCCGAGCCACCGTGATCCGATTTTCCGTTCCCTCGAGCTGACTTTGAAGATCTCTGAAGTTTTGATCGGCTTTGAGGTTCGGGTAATTTTCGGCAATCGCGATCAGTCGCCCCAACGCCGATGTCAGTCCGGCTTGGGCCGTTTGAAAGGCTTGGAATGCCGCGGGATCTTTCAGGACCTCTGGTGTCACTTGAATCCCGGTCGCCTTCGCTCGGGCGTTCACGACTCCCTCAAGGGTCTCTTTTTCATGAGCCGCGTACCCTTTGACCGTCGCGACAAGGTTCGGAATGAGATCCGCACGTCGCTGGTATTGATTGATCATTTCACTCCATGCCGCCTTCGTATCCTCATCCAATCCTTGCAGATCGTTGTAGCCGCAACCGGACACAAACCACGCGCTGATTATCACTAGGGCGATTGCCGTCATTCTCCACCACCTACGCTCCATCGTTCCCTCCTTGAGCCAAGCCGAATGCCCTGTCTCCTCATCGAACGATCATGCTACCATGGGTATAATCATCTAAGATATGCTGGTCAAGAGGTGTTATGCCTAGAAGAACGTCCTTCGATGGAACGGGTGGGTTTCAAGTTCGGCACCGAACGCTAGGAATCTATCAAGGCAGCGCGATCGACCTGGCCTTCTGGCACCCATCGTCGGGTATGCCGGAACATGGCCTGTGTCGGTTTGCGACCAGAGAAAATGCACAGGCGTTGATCGACGTGCTCTGTTCTGCGGAATGTATCGAACCGATGCGGCGACAAGATCTGACGATCGAACCGTTCGATACGGCCGAACATGATCGATTAATGACCGACTATCCGCTGCCGTCTGCGTGGGAGACCCCGACATAGTGACGGAGACAGCACTTATCCGGTGATCGACGGTGCGACGGCTTTGGTCAGTATGGAAGAGGTGGATCCCGAGTGTGATTGGATGAAGGTCAGAAGGCGTTTATTTTCTTGAGCCTTGCGCAGGAACTTGAATGCAATCCCACGCGCACTGACCGACCGGACCATAGCGGCCACTTCCACTGGAGGCTCGTGTTCGGCGATGACGATCTCCAGATAGAAAATGTCGTCAAGGTGCACGTGCGTGTCGCTCTTGATGATGCACCCGCCAAGAGACAGATCCATCACCGTACCCTCACCCCTGACTTTCCCTCCCGAAAAGGACAGGCAGAGCTTGACTGGTATGCGGAGATGTTCACGGCGGTCGATAGAGTGTGAGGGCCCTGCCGTGTTCATGCGACGGGCAAGAAACCGGTGGTGGCACTGTTGACACTGAAATGGGACCATCCAAATCAGCGACGCAACAAGTTCACGCGGCGACTGTGGCGATACACGAAGCGCATCACCCTCACGACATCGTGGACAGACTATCCGGCGACTCATTCCGTCTCATCTCCGCCGAGCCTAGGCACGCATTGGCCCTTGATGGCACTATAAAGGCCTTTCCTTCACAGTCAAGCTCATTGCCATCTGGCGCAAATCAGCCCCCATCAATCTTTTATGGCATTGACGGATTAGAATGAAGAAAGACGATGCCGTCAACGGTTCCGCTAGACGGACTCCGCGTGCGGAGATTCAGGCTCACCGGGAAGGCCGGCTTCGACGATGCCGGCGCGGAGATATTCACGATTGAGGTTGGCGATGAAACGCACGCTGATGCTTTTGGGGCAGACGGCCTCGCACTCATACTGATTGCCGCACGAACCAAACCCTTCACGATCCATCGCCTCGAGCATGGCGCTCACACGGTGCGTTCGTTCCGGTTTCCCTTGCGGCAAGATCGCGAAGTGTGACACTTTTGCCGCGACAAAGAGGGCAGCCGAAGCATTCTTACAGGCTGCGACGCAAGCTCCACACCCGATACACGACGCTGCATCCATCGCGGTTTCCGCTTGATCTTTACCGATCAGCAGCACATTCCCATCTACCGCCCCACCCGTGTTGACTGAAATATACCCTCCTGCTTGCATGATACGATCCAGGGCGCTGCGATCGACCACCAAGTCTTTGATGATCGGAAAGGCCTTGGCCCGCCACGGCTCGATCGTGATGGTGGCCCCATCTGGAAACCGTCTCATGTACAGCTGGCAGGTCGTGATGCCACGGTCCGGGCCGTGCGGGATGCCGTCGATGACCAATGAACAACTTCCGCAAATGCCCTCACGGCAGTCCTGCTCGAAGGCCACAGGCTCTTCGCCGTTGCCAATCAATCTCTGATTCACACCATCGAGCATTTCAAGGAACGACATACCGGGGGTCACATCCTGCGCCTCATACGTGACAAGCCGACCTCTCTCGGCTGGCCCGTTCTGGCGCCAAATTTTTAATGTGAATTTCATGATATGCGCCGATCCCGCGCGCCCCTCAGCATCGCTTCAGTTCCAGTTCGTGCTCACTGATAACTTCTCATCGTCGGCTGTACGAATTCGAAGGTCAGGGGCTCCTTGTGCAGGAGCGGTACTGCTCCATCTCGGTATTCCCAGGCGGCCACGTGGGCGAAACGGGTGTCGTCGCGCTTCGGTTCACCATCATCCGTCTGATATTCTTCGCGAAAATGCGCTCCACATGATTCCTGGCGATGCAAGGCGTCGTGACAGAGCAATTCTGCAAACTCAAGATAGTCCGCCACCCGTCCCGCATACTCCAGCTCCTGGTTGAAGTCGTCCCCCGACCCCGGCACCATCACGTCCTTCCAAAACTCCTCCCGAAGAGTCGGAATCGACGTGAGGGCCTTCTTGAGCCCTGCTTCATCACGAGACATGCCACAATGGTTCCACAAGAGTGTCCCGATCTCCCGATGAAATGAGGCTGCCGTTCGACGACCTTTCGCGCTCAACAGGCGCGTGATTTTACTCGTCACACGATGAAGCGCCGCGCGAGACTCCGCGTGATCTTCTGGAATTGATGGAAGCCTCGCGGTTGCCAAATAATGACCGATCGTATACGGCAGAATGAAATAGCCATCGGCAAGACCTTGCATCAACGAGCTGGCTCCCAACCGATTGGCCCCGTGATCCGCAAAATTCGCTTCCCCGATCACGAAGAGTCCCGGGATGGAGCTCATGAGATGATAATCCACCCAGAGCCCTCCCATCGTGTAGTGAGGCGCCGGATAAATTCGCATGGGTGAGTGGTAGGCATCCTCTCCCGTAATCCGGTGATACATCTCGAAGAGATTGCCGTAGCGTTCACGGACCACGTCGAACCCCTGTTGTTCGATCACGCCGGCGAAATCAAGATACACCCCATATCCGCTTGAGCCAACACCACGGCCCTCGTCGCACACAGCCTTCACCGCGCGCGACGCGAGGTCTCGCGGCGCGAGATTCCCAAACCGCGGGTACCGACGTTCTAAGAAGTAGTCACGCTCCGCTTCCGGAATGTCGCCCGGTGAGCGACGATCGGCCATCGTCTTCGGAACCCACAGTCGCCCGTCATTGCGAAGCGACTCGGACATCAGGGTCAACTTGGCTTGAGAGGCGTCACCCGGAGGGATTGCCGTAGGGTGGATCTGGGTAAAGCATGGATTGGCAAACACCGCCCCCTGCTTCCACACTCGATACGTGGCCGTCACATTGCTGCCGCTCGCATTGGTCGAAAGATAGTAGACATTGCTATATCCCCCCGTCGCCAGTACCACAGCATGGGCGGTGTGGACGCTTAGACGCCCAGTGACCAAATCTCGAACCACAATGCCGCGAGCCTGACCATCGACCACAATCAGATCAAGCATCTCAGTACGCGGATGCATCGTGACCTGACCCCGTTCAATCTGCCAGCAGAGGGCCGAATAGGCGCCCAAGAGCAGCTGCTGTCCGGTCTGTCCTCGACAGTAAAAGGTACGAGAAACTTGGACACCCCCAAATGAGCGATTCGCCAGCTGCCCGCCATATTCCCTGGCGAACGGAATGCCGAGCGCTACACATTGATCGATGATTTGCGTGCTGACCTGGGCGAGTCGATAGACATTGGCTTCTCGGGAGCGGAAATCGCCACCCTTGATGGTGTCATAAAACAGCCGGCCCACACTGTCTCCGTCATCTTGATAATTTTTTGCGGCATTGATTCCCCCTTGCGCCGCGATGCTGTGCGCGCGACGAGGACTGTCCTGGAAACAAAAGCACTCCACCTGATAGCCGAGTTGCCCCAAGGTCGAAGCGGCGCTCGCGCCGGCGAGGCCGGTACCGACAACAATGACGGTCAGTTTTCGCTTATTGTTCGGACTGACCAACTTTTCACTGAACCGATGCCGATCCCATTTGGTCTCCAATGGCCCGGATGGAATTTTGGGGTCAAGTTTCCTCATGGCCGCACAATCCCCAAAAAGACCGCGAGAATGATGCCAACATTTCCAAGAACAACCAACAGCGCGATCGCAGGACCGGCTGCTTTAAATAGGCGATCCAGCGCCGCATGTTCCAGCCCCAGAGTCTGTAAGCTGCTTGAGACGGCATGGCTCAGATGCAAACCAAGCCCCAGCTGTCCTACAAGGTACAGCGCCACGACAAGGGGATTCTGAAACGCCAGAATCACCTTGCCATAGACATCCCGATAGCCTTCCGCATCAACACGGTCGGAGGTCGGAGAGCCGATGACTTCAGCCGTCAGATGCAGAAGATGGAATACGATGAAGAGAAGCAGCACCATTCCGGAGACCATCATCGTTCTGGAAGCGAATGACGCCTGCCGGTATCTGTGGATCGCATAGCCGATCGGGCGAGCACGATGGTTGTGCAGGCTCACCTGAGTCGCCAATACGATGTGGAGGACGACGATGCTCAGCAATCCAATACGCGCGGTCCATAGCAGGATCGGCATATCTCGGAGAAACGCCGCATAGCTATTGAACGCGTGAGGCCCTTCGAATACTTGTAGATTCCCCAACATATGAAAGATGACATAGATCGTGAGTCCAAGCCCGGCCAGGGCCATGACAACTTTCCTGCCGACTGAAGACTGGAGATGGCTAACGAGGCGAGTCATCCGTAAGCATTATACACTGCTTGGACTCAAGAAGAGGCAACGGCGACCTGTGTTAGGCACGCGCTTGCGGACTGTATGTGACCCAATAGAAATTGTTTATCGAGCCGTCGATGAGCTGGAGCGTGGGGTGACCCGCCGAACTTGGAGTTCCAGTTGTTCAGCAGGATTCAATCCCGGCACCAACAAGTCCAATGCCATAACACAGTTGCGCCCTCCCTCTTTCGCGGCGTACAAGGCCTTGTCCGCCTGATCGATCAACTCGAGCGGTGTGCGCGCGCCAAACGTGATGGCCGATACCCCAATGCTGACGGTCAGTACTAAGCCGTCAACCATTCGCACTCTGCTGCCGGCCTCTGCGCGAATGCGGATTCGCAAGCGTTCCGCGAGCTCGGACGCTTCGGCCAATGTCGTGCGTGGGAACATCAGGCTGAACTCTTCTCCCCCGTAACGTCCCACCATATCCGCCAATCGCAGCCCTGCATGGAGGCAGTGGGCGACCGCTTGGATGGCATGATCTCCGACTGCATGGCCATATCGGTCATTCACGCGTTTAAAATGGTCGATGTCGACCATCAGACAACACAGCTCGCTGCCTTGGTCGCGACTTTCTGCAAACGCCTTCTCGAATAGAGCATAAAACGCACGTCGGTTCAGACATCCGGTCAACGGGTCTCGAGAGGCCAGACGTTCCAACTCGCCATTTTGTCGCAGGATTTCCGCCTGTGCAGCTTCAAGATCCGCCACGGTCCGCATCAGAGCACCGTTCATCTCTGTGAGCTGCCGGTTCGCGTGTTGAAGCTCCATGGCCCGTTCATCGGCCAGGAGGCTCAATTCGTTCAGTCGTCCAACGGCCTTGTTCGTCGAATTCCATTTCCGACACAGCGCAGTGGCCTGCTGCAAGACTTCGATGCTGTTAAATGGTTTCTGTAGGATCAACAGCTTGTCGGTTCTGCCTATGCGATTTCTGATTTCCTCCCAAGGCTGGTCCGAATAGGCTGAACAGACGACCACCTGTAACGTACCATCGACTTTCCACAGATGTTCGATAGTTTCCAACCCGTCCCATCCGGGAGGCATCCTCATATCCACAAACGCAACGGCATAGGGTCGCCCGACTTTGTCCGCGGCTTCAACCAAGGCAAGCGCAGTGCGCCCTTGATCCGCGCAATCGACCTCAAATGGTTCATGAGGATCGATCGAGGGAGACGCCCCAAAGAGCGCCACACGCGCTTCAGCCAAATCCTTTGGCTCACGCTCATGGTGGAAAATTCTCCGGAAGTCATTGTGGATGGACAGATTGTCGTCCACGACGAGAATACGGCGATTGGGAATATCCGTCGGCACGAACCCGCCCTCCTCTTCTCTCGCGAGATAGTGCGTTATCCTGCCTTCGAAAATACCGTATGGGCCGACGGCTTCTTGAGTTGGATCGTGCACCAGAACGTCGATCCTTGCCCAAGCACGCTGTCCACGCCCACCATTCCGCCCATCAGTTGGGCCAGTTGCTTGACAATGGCCAGTCCAAGTCCTGTCCCCCCGTACCGTCGTGTAGTGGATCCATCGGCTTGTGTGAACGGTGTAAAGAGTTTTGCTTGTATGGTCGGTTCAAGGCCGATCCCGGTATCATGGACTTGCAGACACAGCGTCGTGTTGCTGACCGAATCCTCATCCACTGTGATATGAAGAGTGATCTGTCCCTGTGCCGTAAACTTGATGGCGTTACCGATCAGGTTGGTCAAGATCTGCCGAATACGGACCGGGTCACCTTCGTATTCTGGAAGGAGAACTTGAGGGAGCACCGCAGCCAGCTTCAGCCCCTTGCTCTCAGCCGGACCGGAAAATAGTTCCAGGACGTCCTTCACAAGTTGACGCATATCGAACGCGATAGTTTCGACCTGCAGTTTGCCTGCCTCGATCTTCGAAATATCGAGGATGTCATTGATCACTTGCAGCAACGCCATTCCGGACTTGTGTAGGGTCTCCGTGTATCGTCGCTGCTTCTCGTCCAGGGTCGTCCGCATCAAAAGTTCGCTCATGCCGATAATTCCGTTCATCGGGGTGCGGATTTCATGGCTCATATTCGCTAGAAACTGCGACTTCGCGACATTGGCCGCTTCAGCAGCCTGCAAGCGTTCCCGCGCCTGACGCGCCAAATCCCATTTTCTGGTCAAGGAAGTCGCCACTTGCGACACTTCGACGGAGGAGAATGGCTTCTGCAGAATCAGGAGACGATCGTCGTGGCCAAGTCGGCGAATGATGTCGTCCCACGAATGGTCTGTGTAGGCCGTGCAGATCACGGTCTGGATCTCCGGGTCGGCAGTCCACAGGTGCTCGATCGTCTCCAACCCATCCCATCCCGGCGGCATCCGCATGTCCACAAACGCCATGGCGTACGGCCGCCCCTCGCGGCGCGCCAGTTGGACCAGAGCCAACGCCGCTTGACCCTGATCGGCATAATCCAGATCGAACCGCACAAGACCATTCAGAAGTGGTTCGCCGCCGAATAACGACGCGCGCGCTTCATCCAAAGATCCTGACTGGTCTCCTGATTGAAGGATCTTTCGAAAGTCCTCGTGAATCGAGCGATTATCGTCGATCACCAAAACTCGGCGGTTTTGATGACTGAGCGTGACCTCAGCGGACATTACGGCCTCCACCGGATTGCACAAGCGGTCATGCTTGCTACGCAGCTTGTGATTCGATCAACGGCAACCATTGGCTCAGCGTTGTTCGAATTTCTTTCAATCCCGCCGGCTTCGAGAGGAAGCCGTCCATACCGCCTGCAAGGCAGGCATCTTGATGGCTACTAAGCGCGTAGCCCGACAGGGCGATAATCGGGACTCGCTTGCCATCTGCTCGTCTAATCCCCCGTCGGCGAATTTCCGCAGTGGCGGTGAGTCCGTCCATCTCCGGCATTTCACAGTCCATGAGAACAAGGTCGTATCGGAACCGTTCCAGCGCATCAATCGCCTCTCTACCCGTACTGACCACGTCGACTGATTCACCGCAGAGCTCCAGCATGCCACGGAAGACCTCCTGATTCGTCGAGTTGTCTTCCGCCAAGAGGATACGCGCACGCGACCGTGGCTTCGAGGGAGTGACGCCGGGCCCCTTACTGATGAATGCGTCAAGGTTTGTGCGCTGCTCCAGCCGCTTACTCTCTCCCCTAATTCCTTCGCTCATCCTCTGTTTCTCAAGACAGACTGTAAACCAAAACGTGGAACCCCTTCCTGAGGTGCTGGTGAAGCCGATGTCTCCCCCCATTAAGGCGACGAGCCGTTTGACGATTGCGAGTCCCAACCCTGTCCCCCCATACCGCCTCGTCATTGATCCATCCGCCTGGGCAAAGGGATCGAAGATCTTCTGCTGCGCATCGAGAGGGATGCCGATCCCGGTATCGCACACCGTGACTTTGAACAAAGCGTTGTCATGGCTATCCTGAATTCGTTCAATGTGAATCAAGATGCTACCTTGTTCCGTGAACTTCACGGCGTTCCCCACCAAATTGGTCAGAATCTGCCGGAATCGTGCGGCATCCCCTCGCCACACGGCGGGCAACTCGGGGTCGATCTGACATTCTAAACTGAGCCGTTTTTTCTGCGCCGACGCGAAGAACCCATCGATGACGGCTTGCACAGTTGCCACAAGGTCGAACCCCTCGATGTGGAGATCCATCTGGCCGGCTTCGATCTTGGACAAGTCGAGGATGTCGTTGACGATCTGAACCAGCTGCTCGCCGGAATTATCGATGGTTTCAACAAAACGACGCTGCTGGTCGGTCAAGGAGGTCGAGAGAAGCAGCTCGTTCATACCGAGCATTCCGTTCATGGGCGTCCGGATCTCGTGGCTCATACGGGCCAAGAACTGCGATTTGGCCTGATTGGCATTGTCTGCCTCCGTCTTGGCCTCTTTCAGCGCTTCCACCGTTCGCTGTAATTCCTCGTTACGCCGCTGAAGCTCTGCGGTCCGCTCGGCCACCTGCTGCTCAAGAAGTTGGTTCGTGGCCTGGAGTTCTCGGTTGCGGGTATTGACCTGTGCGACGAGGTCTTCGATTTGTAGACGGATGTCACGCCCTAATTCCCATTTCCTGGTCAGTGACGCGGCGATCTGCTGCACCTCGATGGCATCGAACGGTTTTCGCAAAATGAGGAGCCGATCGTTCATTCCCAGCCGTGCCGCAATCTCTGCCCACGAATGATCCGAATAGGCCGTACAGATCACCACTTGCAACCGTCCGTCGGCTTCCCAGAGCCGTTCGACCGTTTCCAAACCATCCCACCCGGGCGGCATCCGCATATCCACAAACGCCACCGCATACGGACGTCCTTCCCGGCGCGCCATCTGGACCAGAGCCAACGCCGTCTGCCCTTGATCGGCATAATCCACTTCGAACCGCTCAAGCGCTTGCACAAGCGGCTCCCCGAATAACGCGGCTCGCGCTTGGTGAAGGTTTTCATCGTCGGGTTGTCTCTCAAGGATTCTTCGAAAGTCCTCGTGAATCGCTTGGTTGTCGTCGACCACCAAGATCCGAAGATTTTTGTTGCCCTCGCTCATCATCACCGAAGTTCTCCCACCTGCTTGTCCGGTTTCCGTGTCGTCATGAACTCCTGCATGTCCTTGAGGAGGGTCAAGACATCTTGCGCACATCGCTGGACGGTCGCCATCTGCTCACGCTGCTCGGGATTGAGGGTGCTGTGGAGGAGCAGGGCAACCTTGTTGACGAGCTCATTCATGGGCTGGAAGATTTCATGACTCATAATCGCCAAGAACTCTTCCTTCTGGTGAAATGTTGCTTCAACATTGTCGTGAGACTGGGTCGAGCCACCCTCTCCTGCTCGGCTGGCCACGCGTTCTTGCAGACGCTCATTCGCTTCCCGCAACTCAGCCGTTCGCTGAGTCACGCTGAATGCGAGTGTCTCAATCTGGTGCTTGACCGAACGTGCCAGATTCCATTTCTTCGTCAGTGAGTTGGCCAACTGAACGACTTCGATGCTGTTGAACGGTTTCATGAGGATCAAGAGTCTGTCGGTCTCTCCGATCCGGCGGCTGACATCTTCCCACGGGTGATCGGAATAGGCCGAGCATATGACAACTTGGATTTCAGAATCGGCGTACCACAGATGTTCGATCGTTTCGAGCCCATCCCATCCCGGCGGCATCCGCATATCCACAAAGGCTAAGGCATAGGGATTGCCGGCTTGGTGGGCACTCTGGACAAGACCAAATCCTTCTCGTCCCTGGCTCGCGAAGTCCAGCTCGTAACGCACCTGTGTCGGGAGGGTCGGGGCTTCTCCAAACAAGGCTGCGCGGGCCTGATTCAGCGAATCTGAATCGATCGACGGCGCCAAGATCTTTTTGAAGTCCTCATGGATGCTCGTGTTGTCATCGATCACGAGGATCCGTCGATTATCAGTCACCTGGTTGTCCGTCATGCTGCGGCCTCTGCCAAAGCCAAGGGGAGATCAAGCGTGAAGGTGGCGCCGCGCCCTTCGCCTCCACTCTGCGCCTGCAGCGCCCCACCAAGATTCTTGGCGACGATGGCGGCGCTGTGCAACCCCAGCCCATGACCGGCCTTTCTCGTCGTAAACCCTTGAGCAAACAGCTTCGGAAGATTCTCCTGTTTGATTCCGCCTCCGGTATCAACCACTTCAAATCGAGCGAATGGCTTGCGGTCGGAAAACACACCGATCCGCAACGTCAACAGGCGCGTATTCCCCGAGTGTTCGACCATGGCGTTCTTCGCGTTGGTGATCAGATTGACCAAGACCTGCAAGACTTGATGCCGAT
>CABVRV010000101.1 GCA_902500755.1 uncultured Nitrospira sp. | reverse complement strand
ATGCCTGGGAATGGGTCAACGACTGGTATGACCATGACTATTACAAGAAGAGCCCAACGAAGAATCCTCAAGGACCGGCAACGGGTAAGTCGAAAGTCGTGCGGGGCGGAAACTGGCTTTATGTTCAGGAGTTTCTGGGATCGTCCTTCCGTTACAATGCCGAACCGTCTCGTCGGCACCTCGGCTATGGGTTTCGTTGCGCAAAGACTCCGTAGGTTCTGGTTGTCGACGGATCAGATTATCTACAAGCGCCTCTGATTCACTCATTGTGGCTAACTGTCTTCAAAAGGCCTTGTGTTGAAGATGCCGGGCGAGAAAAGCATGCTGCGCGTCTACGGATCGGTGGATCGAGAGATGTATATCTACGACCGTGCCAGAATTGCTGCAGCCACCACCACGGCGAGGGCAATGAGAAGAGAGAGTCGCGGCAACCAACGCGCGGTCTTGAATACAATCTGCTCCCCCTTCGTGCGTTGCAATTCGGGTATGGCACTGACATGACTGACCCTTGGACCAAGTACGAGATCATGCAGCAAGGTCAGGAATAGCAACAGGCCGACCAGCGACAGCTTCATGGTCACGATCCCAGGCCATGCGGCTGGCTTCATCACACTGAGACCTCGCTGTGACAACAGCGTTGGGCCAGTGGTCAGTAGTATCGCTATAGAGATCCAGACAACGGGGCGAAATCGTAGCGCCGCTGACCGAAACAGCGCCATGAATTCAGGCGCCGCCTTGCGACTCCTCACCAAGGGCGCCAAGACCAGAGAGAGAAAGATCATCCCCCCGATCCAGCTCACAGCAGCAAGGATGTGGAGAATCACGAGGATTGAGTACATGCCGCCGCATCATAGTTGATCCGGTGAGAAAAATCGTCATCCTTCCGTTGCGAGTGCCGATCGGGACGGGTGACGTCTGACACTTCGTTGTTGACTCCTCACTGATATTCTCGGTACAGGAAGTTATGAGACAACACCTGCATGAGTTCCCTCAAGATGACTATCGTCAACATGCACGTCGGCTACGTTGCAGTTGCAAGCGATGAAGACTCTCGTAATTTGGCTCACTCTCCTCCTGACGATGGCGGCAACTGGTCTCGCCCTAGGAATCCAGCCCTCCCCTGCAGCCGTCTCGGAGGATGGGGGACACGGTTGGAAACTCTACGCCAATGCCCGATTCGGTTTCTCACTCCGTTTTCCCAATGACTGGCACCTTGGTGTCCCGTTACCGGACGGAGCCGGCGTGACGCTGCATCCCTCTATCCAACACAGTCTGGTGACGGTTTCAGGCCACATGAATGTGATCAGCGGAAGCAACCAGGATGGTCGACAAACGCTCAATGAATTCGCTTCGGCTCATCGCCGCATCATGGCGGAACTCTATGGTAAGAGAGCGATCCCCCTCAACTGGCGGCAAGATCAGGAGCGCTCACTCGGGGGATTCCCGGGGAGACAACTCGCCTTCACGTACAAGGACGACAAGCAGGGGGAGATAATCGAACATCACCTGTTCTCACTCGGCCGGAATGAAGGTCGGGGAATACGCATCAAAGTTCCTCTTGTGTCGGAACACCAACTCATGCCGATAATCGAACGGATGCTTACGACGTACCAAGCAGGACGCGATCAGAATGCAGTTGGCCCGCTGAAACTACAACCAGAGCAACCAACGGTTGCGCCCCGGCAATGAACCGTTTCCACTTCCTCTGATCGACAGATCATGGGAAACCGTCCAACGACGTTCCACTGTAATTCTGTGTTTGAGTATCCAACCGGCTACGCAATCAATGTGGCGTGCCTGCCGTTGGATTCGCGTTATCCAGGCGTCGTGGCAATTCGAAGAGAAATGGGGACTGTTCAGTAAAGATCACCCGGCGAAACTCTTCCGACCACTTCCCGTGTCTGCTGACCGTCTTGATCGGAAACCGCTCAGCCTTCGTGACCCACCGATAGTACTGCCGCGTTTCATCATTCTCTAAAATGGTGACTTCGAATAGCTCGGTGGGGTGGCCGTTCAGCATCTCCTCACCTACGAGCTCGCGCGACACCTCTCCTTCCATCTTGTCGGTTACCGTCAATATGTGGTCGGTCGCGATCGGGACCTCGAGGTACTGCCTCCGCTTCGATAAGATGAGCCATGAATGCTGCTTGTCCATCCGAACAATCACCACACTCGCGCCCCGTTGCGGTTCCGTGTATTCGAACCGCCAACGATCATCCTTCGCATTGACGTGAGCGGTCACCACCGACTTCTCATTTGTGATGATTCGATCGGCAGAAAAATCGAGTGCCGTCGCTGTTTGCGCCGGTCCACCTACGAGCATCGACGTCAGGAAGATCGAGAGGAGCCCGGCAGAAAGGAATAGGCCGCGCAACAGCTTCCGCCCTCGATTTTTCATGGAAGGACTGCCTGTTCGCATGAGAGACGCGATGAACGGTCGTATTGAATTCCTTAACCGTGGATCCGGCCCAGCCAAGTCGGCCAAGCCCTGCATCGCGAAGGTCTTCACGATTCGACTTTGATCTTGAAGATAGCCTCGAAAGATTGCCGCGACGACCATACAGTCTTTCCGTGAGAACTCCAATCGTGGCACCTGATGGGAACGACCGATGGATCGACGATCGCCCTCCGTCCGTGCAAGTAGGACCGCCTCTTTCTTCATAAGAACGTCTCGTGGACACCGTATGTGTCGATCTTACTGTAGCGGCTCACCAGGCTGATCTCAAGCAGCTTGTCCGCTGTCAACTATTTCACTGGATGTCCTCCTTGCACTGGCAGGACGAGTGTGCTCACATCAACGCTAGAAGCCAATGGCCCCATAGATGCCAGCGGTCCAGAAATTATTCACCGTGTTGGTTTGATTGGAGGCTAAGTGAAAGCGGCTGTCGAGCCCCAGCCACAACTCTTTCCACACGCGATACTCGGCTCCGCCGCCGAACTGAACCCCGATGTCCAAATAATTGACCTGACTGGATGTCGGGCTGATGACGTGGAAATCCAACCCAGCCGGAATGACCCAGGGTTGGAAATCGGTCCCCTGCCTAAACTTCACCTTAGGCGCCACGCTCGCCGTCAACATGGTCATCTGCACCTTGGCCGGCGTAAAATTGCTCACCGGCGTCAGGGCCTCCCCACTCACGACGCTGCTGGAACTCCATCGCTTGAACTCCAATCCGATCTCGCCCACAAGCGCAACGCCGTTCACCATGCCCCACAGATCCTTGGTGATCATGAGCTCGGCTCCACCGCCGATGTAATAGCCGCCGGTCCCATCATTCTTACCGCCAGCGCCATGGACGTCGGTGATAAACTCGCCTGCTCGATCGCTCAGCATCTCGCCATAGCCCCCGCGAAAAAACACGCGATTCCCGTTCGAAGTTGTCTCTGTCGTCTCCTCAGCCGAGACAGACCATGCACCCCCTAGAGCGAACGTTGCGGCGAGCGCAATTACGACAGGCCAGACTCTGATATTGTTGCTCATGTTCCAAACCCGCATGATGCTTTCCCTTCTTGGCTACGCATCGAGGAGCGCGGCCCTCCTTCGAGTAATCAGCTGACACCCGGTCACCTGAGATGTCGGCTTGGTGAATATTTGATTCGTCATCGGAGCGTTGCCCACTTGCGCGTGAAGAATTGCGATGGAGAACCGCAATGACTACAACCTGAAAAGTAAACATGGTCGAGATTGCGCCGCTCCGGATACCTTTTGATTCCGCAACGTCCGTGCCATGAATTGGCAGTGGTCTTTAGGCACAACGAGCAGTAAAACAAATGGATATCTGCCGTGTGCGTTGATTACACCGTGTGACGCAAGCCCCGGGAATCCAGAAAACTAGACAGTACTTCGGTGGTTTCGAAGCACATTCGATGGAATCCCGTCGCTTAGGCTGTCTAGCGCGATAGACAGAACACGAAGACAAGTGGTGAAAATAGAGCACTCGGCGGAGAGCTTCCCATACCATATGATACGGTAATTTGCTTCACACTTGATTCGTCATCGGGGAACGTCGGGGAACGAACTAGACAAATATGTGTGGGACGAACGGGTGGCTACTCGATGCAATACGCACGGAGCTTGTTGTAGAGGCTGGCGCGGCTGATCTTAAGCAACTTGGCGGCTTTCAATCGATTGCCTGCGGTTTTCATCAAGGCATCAACGATCCGGGTTCGCTCTGCCTGAGCGACAGCCCCGCGCGATGCCGACCGTAGACTCTCGTCTTCGGAGATCGCATCTCGCATGACTAAATCATGACATATCAGTGAGAGTCCGGTGGTCGTCACCACAGCTCGCTCGATGTAATGTTGCAACTCTCGTATATTGCCTGGCCAAGGAGCCTGGCACAAGGCCCGCATTGTCGCCTCATCGATGCTCCGCATGACCTGCCGATGTCGAGCACAGGAATCTGCGACGAAGTGCTGTGCCAATAACGGGATATCGTCTCGGCGTTCCCGAAGCGCCGGCAAGTAGAGCGGCAATACCGCAAGTCGATAGTACAGATCCTGTCGGAACATCTTCCCTTTCACCAGTTCGGCCAAATCTTTGTTCGATGCAGAGATGACCCGTGCATGGATTTTCAT
Source organism: uncultured Nitrospira sp. (assembly GCA_902500755.1). GTDB lineage: Bacteria > Nitrospirota > Nitrospiria > Nitrospirales > Nitrospiraceae > Nitrospira_D. The sequence goes on along the minus strand of CABVRV010000101.1, from coordinate 7,447 downwards.
CGATCGCGTGCCACCGACCGGCTTGATCTCGCCTTCCTGTAACACCCGAAGCAGCTTCGCCTGAAAGGTTGGTGTTGTATCGGCAATTTCGTCGAGGAAAATCGTCCCCCCGTCGGCTTCTTCGAACAAGCCTCGTTTGTTTGCTACCGCTCCAGTAAACGCTCCTCTCACGTGACCGAAGAGCTCACTTTCCAGAAGAGTTTCAGGAAGTGCGCCACAATCGACCACGACGAACGGTTGTTGATTTCTTTGACTGAGCGTATGGATCGTTCTCGCCAGGAGTTCTTTTCCGGTTCCGCTCTCACCCTGGATGAGAACCGTGGCCGAGCTGTCAGCAACCAACCGCGTCATGGCAAAGAGCTCTTGCATGATCGAACTGTGGCCGATGAGATCGCCGAGCCGAGCCGCGATGGGCACAGTCGAGGTGTCATGGGGCTGAATGCTGGGCGTCGTTTTCAATACCGATTCGAAGAGTACGAGCATCGATGCCACCGCGCCGTTCTGATCGGCTAAAGGAAAAGCCTGCTGCATCCCGCAGGCGGTACCGTCGCCCCCTCCTGAACACGACACACACTGCACCTCAGGCGCCTCGAACACTTTGATTGCAGGACAGGTGACGCAAGGGTCCGTCCGGTACGCAAACGCTTCATAACACTTGGCGTGACGCCCGCGGATACTTTTACTCTGGTCGACAACCCAGGCTGCTTCGTTGGCGTACACAATATTGAAGGCATGGTCCATAACCGCTACTCGGTCGGACAATCCGCCAGCGAGTTGTTTAATGGCTTCGATGCGCGCAGTAATGATGGGATCTGTCGGTTTGGACCCGTGCTGGATGTCTGAGTCAGACAAGGCTATCTCGTGTCACACGGAAGCGTTTGTTCATGGCCATGATACGTCATGAGCTGATAAGGGATTCACGCATCAGCCGTCAGCCTTCGCTTTTGGGTCGAGCAATTGTTGCACACATTTCTTAAGGTCGGCAATACGGACCGGTTTATCGAAGTAGGCGTTTGCTCCCGCCTTTAACACTCTGGCTTTCAAGCTCGCATCACCAAACCCTGTGATAACGACAATGGGACAGTGGGGGGCCACCGTTCGTAACCGGCTGACGTAATCATCTCCGCCGGCCGGCATGCGAAGGTCGGTGAGGATCAGGTCCGGCGCGGATTGCAGCACCGACAAAAAAGCTTCGTCGCCATCCCTCGCCTCACGAAGTTGATACCCCGTTGCCCAAAATTCATCACACAGCAGACTGCGCATGTCTCGGTCGTCCTCGACGATCAGCAAAATGGCAGCCTTTCGTTCCGGCAGGGTCATAATTCTCCTCGCCCCTGTTCATTCCTGAGATGTCAGAGGAACTACGTGGCAAGGTGCGTGCCCCAAGAAGTCGGTGAAAGTGGCCACATTCCTTGAGAATTGAGGGAGAATCGGCACGAGGGGGACTCAAGTGGCGAGAAAGTCCACATCCACGGGCGCGTCTGCTGTTGCAGGATGCAACAGCTTTCGGACTCTCGCCAGGTAGCTGAAGGTCCCCGACCGACAGGTCCCATTGTCGGTACGTTCTGCTGTCAACTGGTTGACACAAGCGGCAAGAGCACTTTAAACCTCGTACCCTTCCCTTCTTCGCTCTCGACGGCGATAGAACCCTGGTGTTCTTCGATGATACCCTTGACCACGGTCAATCCCAATCCTGTTCCTTGGCCGAATTCTTTCGTCGTAAAGAACGGCTCGAAGATCTTTTTGATCAACTCCTTCGGCATTCCATGACCCGTATCAGCAATGGTGAGTTCCACCATCTGTTGCGCCTGCGCCAATCCCACGCGTAACGACCCGCCGTCAGGCATGGCATGGACGGCGTTCATGATGAGGTTGATCGCCACTTGGCTCATTTGATCCGCATCAGCCAGGACTAATGGACAAGAATCCGTCAGAGCCATTTCAACATGAATCAGATTGCGCGCGAGACGTTCCTCGAAAATCTCCACACTGTCTTCCATTACCCTTCGGAGATCCAGAGGACGTCGTTCTGGCGCTTTGCGCCGCGCGAAAGAAAGCAGCTGATTCATCACCTTTGTGATCCGTTCGACCTGCGTAATGATGGTCTGGAGTCCCTTTTTGATCGGCTCCTCCGTCACCCGATCCATCAGATACTCGGCACGGCCGAGGATGACGTTCATCGGCGTCCCGATTTCGTGCGCCATACCGGATGCCAACGTCCCAAGCTCCGCAATCCGCTCGGTCCTACGTAATTGTTCCTGCAGCCGCTTCCGCTCGCTGACATCTCGAAGCATGATCAAGATAGCGGGCCCCTCTTCGTCGACGAATCGGGCTGCACTGACCTCTACCTCAACCACTCTCCCATCGAGCGTCACGATCTTATCCTCAAGCATAGGCACCTGTGCACTGCCCTCGAGCAGTTCATGAATCCTCTCTCGAATGACAGCGTGATGGTCAGGATGAAACAGATCCAAGGGAGACTTCCCCAGAATTTTATCCGCCTTCACTGCGCCGAACAGCTTGATGGCCTGGTCGTTGGCGAAGATGATACGGTCGCCTCGATTCACCAAGATCGCATAGGGTGAGATGGAGATCAGGCGCCGGTAGCGTTCTTCACTCTGCCGCACCAAATGGGTGGCCTGTTCACGCTCGGTGATGTCCCGGAGGATGACGGTATAGTATTTCCTTTTCTCAACAGCGATGTGTGAGATGGCCGCTTCGATCGGAAACTCTTCTCCGTTCGAGCGAAGTCCCATGACTGCTCCCAGCTTGCCCATCATTCTGGTCGTCACGCCGGATTGTCCGAACGTCTGAACATGATGACGGTGGGCGTCGCGGTAACGAGCGGGCAGGAATCGGTCGAGCGGTTGCCCGATGGCCGCTCGAGTGGAACAGCCGAACATTTGTTCGGCGGCTCGGTTGAACAACACGACTCTTTGCTCCTCATCCACGGTGATGATCGCATCCATCGCGGATTCAATGATGCTTTCCAGCCTGAGCCGGCTGATCAAGAGCTGCTCCTCAGCCTCATTGCGGCCGACTGCGGCACGCACCGCGTCCCTATCCGCGTAGGAGCGTGCTTCTTGCGCGTCCATCATTAAGCCCTCGGCATGGGCTTGCTCCACACGCGCGGACTCCAACTCCTGCTGCGTCTGTTTATACCGGATCAATCCTATGGCAATGCCCCAGATGAGCATCGTACCCAATGCGCGGTTGGAGACCGCGTAGGGAATCGGAACACCGGCCGGTTTGACCAGGAGGTCGATCCAGGTCAGCACCGTGGCTACAGCAGAAAAATAGAGCGGGTCGCGCGTACGGGGTGAGAAGAGTGTCAGCAGTATCGGAATGGCATACAGAATCGACACGGCAATTCCGACCGGGGCGAGCAGGTCGACGACGAAAATTCCGATCGTGAGAAAAGGGATCATCCACGTTACAGCCCGCAACATATGCCTGCCCACGAGCTTCACGTGATCCATCCCGGTCGAGGTCAAGATTGGTCTGAGCCAATCCTGATCCGATGATCAGAAAGAGGTTGTCATTCCTCTGGATGAGACTTCCCTTCAATTTCTGCGAGCTTACGATACAAGGTCTTTCGGTCGATGCCAAGGGCGTGGGCAGCTTGGTACTTATTGCCGCCGGACTTTTCGAGGATCTTCTTGATGTATTCCTTTTCCAGTTCATGTAAAGGGAGCGCCTTCTCGGCCGCTTCATCCAGCACACGTCGGTCTCCACGGGCCCCTTGCACCGCTGGAGGCAGATCATCCGGAGAAATCTTCTCGCCGCGACTGAGCGTCACCGCCCGCTCAATGACATTTTCCAGTTCCCGCACATTACCGGGCCAGACGTAGTCCATTAGCATCGCCAAGGCCGCCTCGGTCACGCCCTTGACTTCTTTCCCTCGGGCCTCGCCGCACTTTTTCAGAAAGGCTTCCACCAAAAGTGGGATGTCCTCTCGGCGCTCCCGGAGCGGTGGCAGCTTCAATTCAATGACATTGAGTCGATAATAGAGATCTTCTCGGAATCGTTTGTTCTTCACTTCCTCGCTGAGATTCAGGTTGGTAGCGGCGATGATCCGCACATCGACCGAGATCGGTTTGGTCGCTCCCACCCGCCTGATTTCTTTTTCTTGAATTGCGCGCAGAATCTTGGCCTGGAGCATGAGCGGCAGCTCACTGATTTCATCGAGAAACAACGTGCCTTTCTGGGCTTCTTCAAATAATCCACGCTTATCCAGCTTTGCATCGGTGAACGCGCCGCGCATGTGGCCGAATAGTTCGCTCTCCAGGAGCTGTTCCGGAATCGCCGCGCAGTTCACAGGAATAAAGGGTGCGTCTTTCCGATCACTATTGTAGTGAATGGCTTTTGCCACCAACTCTTTTCCGGTTCCGCTCTCTCCCGTGATCAGGACGTTGGTCGGACTATCGGCGACTCGGCGGATCAGATCGAAGACCACTTGGATCGCCTTGCTCTTGCCCAGGATATGATGAAAACTGTATTCCTTATGCACTTCTTTCCTGAGTCGGCTCACTTCCCGGCGTAGGGAGGCTTCTCGAACGACTCGCTCGATGACTCGAACCAACTCATCCTTTTTGACCGGCTTAGTAAGGTAATCGCTGGCTCCATGCTTCATCGCTTCAACGGCTGTTTCCACCGACCCGAACGCAGTCATGAGGATCACATTGATGTCAGGGTACGTCCGCTTAATTTGGATCAATAATTCCAATCCCTCCATCCCTTTCATTCGAAGATCGGTAAGGACGACCGCATAGTCCTCTTCGGCCAATCGCTTCAGAGCTTCCTCACCGCTTCCGGCCGTCGTGACTTGGTGCCCACGATCTTTCAGCATGTCGTAAGCCAACTCCCGCATATCGGCGTCGTCATCGACGACAAGAATGGCACCCCAATCTTCAGTCATCTTATGCTCCACATACGGAAGAAAAGGTCGGTCTCACCTGTCCCAAATTGCCACGGCGAACCAGCTCGTCTGGCGCATTATGCGCCAATTTTTGCCCATGTGATGCAGTGAAATAGCAAGTCTGCAAAGCAGGGACCAATGAAGCTCACGATTGGAACGAGATGTAGAAAGTCCAAACCCGTGCAGAACTGCATCAGAGACACCTGAACCCGGAAACATGATGGGGAATGAGATAGGTCCCTCCTCCAAGAAGCGTTAATCAGATTTGCCCTCGGGGGTGAGGAACGTCACTTTGGAGGCTGCCGTGGCTACAATTGGAGGATATTCCCCTTTGTACTTGCTCGGAAAGATATAGAGCTTCTCACCAGCCGCGAACAGAATTTTGTACTCCTTGGCTCTATCATCGGGAAGATAGACCTTGAATAGGTTGGATGTTGTTTGTTTATCGACGCGTGCCCAGTTCATGCCAAGCTGGACCGGCACGACATATAGGCCTACGACAATCACGGCGAGAGCAAGATACGCCATCGACAAATCGATGTGCCGGTCTGCTTTGGTGAATCGCACGATCAGGAGTTCAAGTGCCGAGGCAAATAATAGTAGAAGAAGGGCTATCGCAGCGACCGACAGGACAATGGTAGGGATGGCCGAGCCCAATCTACTGAGCAGTGGGATCATGATGAGGAGCCCAACCAGAAACCATGGGCCATACCGAACCACGGCAACCGACACCTTGAACCGTTTGGTCTCAGTGAGATTGCCTTGGCTCTCGATCAGCGCGAGGTTCGTCGTAGCCAGGTACCCGAAGAAGAGAATCAAGAGGAGCGGAATCCAACTTTGGCTAAAGTAGATCGCCATTGGAACCTCATCCAAGATCCACGAGGCTCCGAACTCGGCAAAATAGGATCTTGTATACACTGATCCCGCAAGGTACGCCACACCACTAATGACAAGCAGCCCCGCCAAGACCTTTGGCGCCTGTTCAATAATCCGGCGAGTGTTGGCACGAGCAGCCTCGGCTTTGTCGTGCTTGGACGGCATGGTTCATGATCTCGAACAGTTAAACGGGCGACAACTTTTGGAGCACGGTATTCTAGGAGAGATTCGGAGGACGACGCAATGCGTGGCGAGAGATCAATGCGGCTCAGTTCAAGCTGATGAGATCGAGCGGAGGTTCATCCTGGTGGGTGGTGTGGTGGAATTTGAATCCTTCCGGATCCTGGTAATCCATCGTGATGCCATCCATGCGCGCAGCGTTAGCCGAGGGGATGGCCACCGTGAGCCCGTCGATCGTCCGTGCCTGGTCGTCCGGTTGAACTCGATCTTCCAGCGTGATGCTGAAGGCGAGCCGTTGGTCGTCGACGTCCTTGACCTGCACCCTCACGATGGGATCCTCCGGATGCTCAATGATCAATGCCTTCAATTGTTCAACAGCCGTTCGCGTGATCTTCATTCTGTCGCCTCTTTTTCTACAGCCGGTCGTACGACCGAGTGAATGCGCTTACGATAGCATAGGGCGTCTGTCGTCTGCTCCTTGTAATTCACTTTCGACGAAATCGTCAGTATTCTCAATATGAAAAGGGCTCTGTATTCCGAATGGGACCCCCTCTTTGGTAGCAGGTATTTCGGGGAATGCGCAGGGCTACTCTCGTTGCTACGCTTGGTCTATCAGAAAGACGGACACAAGCGAAAGGAGCATCCATGACCAACAGGCTCAATCCAGTGCGCCGCTATAGTCGGTTTCCCGTCAAGTGGCCCGTGCTCTATGGAAATGGTGGGCTCCTCGCGGAGGGGATCGTCTTAGATCTGACCTCTCTCGGCTGGCGCCTTGCCGGGTCGATACCGGTCGTACCCGGTATGCAGTTGACGCTACAGGTATGCATCCCTGAACGGTCCACTCCGCTTCGTATCCAGCGGGCAACCGTGCTCTGGGTGAACAATCATGAATTTGCAATTGAAGCCCATGACATGGACCCAATCGATCACGCCTGGGTCACCGAGTTTCTACGCCAGAAACTGGGACTCACGTGGATGTCTCGATCCGCCGATCAGAAGACCTCGGTTCACCCTATGGATGAGGGACCCCAGGAAGAAATCGCCTTGGCTGAGTCTTCTATTCCACACATTAAAGATATCCAGCAGCAACTCTCTTCCAGTCACACCCATACGACTGACACACCTGCCAACGCGCGCTGGAACGGCGACTCGGACTTTCTGCATGGAGAGGGTCGCGCATCTCACGAGCTCTTGCCCGGGAAGATCTTTTGTGAGGCTCGCCGTATCATTCGCGGGATGCTAGCCATCAAAGCTGCTCGATTACGGCCCGGCCTGAATCCGATTGCGGATAACTAGGCCACTGAGCCGCACTCGCCGGATAGCCTTCGAGTGCGGCTCGGCATACTAGGGTAGCCTCTCCTGATTAGCACAAATTCGACACAATTGGGCTGGTCGACGAGGGAATGTTCTTCGAAGTCATTGATTTAATTGGTGAGCCGGCTGGGACTCGAACCCAGGGCCCTCGCCTTAAAA
>CABVRV010000100.1 GCA_902500755.1 uncultured Nitrospira sp. | reverse complement strand
TTGCCGCGACCATCGGGCTCGTTCAAACCGACATTAAGCGCGTGTTGGCCTATTCTACCGTGAGCCAGCTTGGATACATGTTCCTGGGTTGTGGGGTTGGTGCCTACACGGCTGCTGTGTTTCACGTTATGACCCATGCGTTCTTCAAGGCGCTGTTGTTTTTGGCGGCTGGATCGGTGATCCATGCGCTCTCCGGGGAACAGGATATTCAGAAGATGGGTGGACTGAGCAAGCGTATTCCATGGACCCATCGTCTGTTTCTGATAGGTACGGTTGCGATCGCTGGGTTGCCTCCCTTAGCTGGATTCTGGAGTAAGGATGAAATCATGGCCCACGCATTCATGAATCATCACTACCTCCTGTACAGCATGGCCGCGGTTGGCGCATTGATGACCTCGTTTTATATGTTTCGACTGACCTATCTCACGTTCTATGGCCCTTCAAGGATGGATCATCATACCGAGGAGCACGTGCATGAATCTCCTATGGTCATGGTCGCACCTCTAATGGTTCTAGCCTTCCTCTCTGGTGTGGGCGGACTAATCCTTGGGTTCCCCCCAGAGCATGGTTGGCTGCATGGCTTTTTGGCTCCGGTCGTTGGAGCTGTGGGTGAACATGAGGCCAGTACGGGGATGGTGTTTCTGTTGATGGGTGTGGCGATCGCGATAGCCGTGATCGGATGGGGACTCGCACATTTTCTGTATGGCGTGAGTGCGGCCACGGCTGATGGATGGGCGGAGAAGTTTTCGGGGATATATCGAACACTCTTAAACAAATATTACATCGACGAGTTGTATGACCTGCTGTTCGTAGAGCCAGTGAAACGTCTCGGTATGTTACTGCAGTGGTTTGATCGTACTATCATCGACGGTTTGGTGCGCAGTGTGGGGCGGCTCGCCGATTGGGGGGCCTTTGGGTCGACATGGATTGAGAAGTACATCGTCTATGCCGGTTTGAATGTGATCGGATATGGAAACCATTTGGCCGCTCGCGAAGGACGAAAAATGCAGAGCGGAATGGTCCATCACTATGCCGCCATCATCGTTGCGGGGCTTTTTCTTCTGGCGGTGGTTGTTCAACTTGTAGTTCAGATGTAAGTCAGAAGGCGAACAGGCTAAGAATATGCTCGAAGAGCTCACGGCTGGCTTTCCGATTTTGTCCTGTATTCTCTTTCTCCCGGTAGTTGGAGCGACCGTCCTTTGGGTGGTTGAAGACGAGGATACGGTCAGGAGTGCTGCCCTCACCATCGCACTGGTTGAGCTCGCGCTCTGTATTTTTGTTCTGCTTCGCTTCGTGCCGGAGTCAGCCGCCATGCAGTTCACAGAACGAGTACCGTGGATCCCGGCGCTCGGGATCAGCTACCACTTGGCAGTCGATGGAATCAGCGTCTTGTTTGTGGGCCTCACGGCTTTTCTGACGGTTCTGGTCGTGGCCTACTCATGGGATACGATTCGGCAGCAGGTCAAACTGTACATGATGTGCTTGTTGGCGCTTGAGACGACGACGATGGGTGTGTTCGTGTCGTTGGATTTGATCTTATTCTTCGTCTTCTGGGAACTGATGCTGATCCCCAGCTATTTTCTGATCAAACTGTGGGGAGGCGGAGCCGAACGCCATTACGCGGCGTTGAAGTTCGTCCTCTATACACTCTTGGGCAGTGTCTTCATGCTGGTCGGAATCGCTTTACTGAACATCAATTTCCATGAGTGGGCCTCGTTGCATCATGCTGATCAGGCCTACTCGTTTGATTTCCTCGATCTTCTGAGCGTGCCGATTCCAGTCAGCCAACAGATGGTGATCTTTTGGCTGATGTTCTTGGGATTTGCGTTCAAAGCGCCGGTGTTCCCATTCCATACCTGGTTACCTGATGCTCTGTTGGAAGGGCCGATTGGAATGTCCGTCGTCTTAGCCGGCCTCAAGCTGGGGACCTTTGGCTTCATGCGTTTCAGCATCCCACTCCTCCCTGACGCCTCAAAAAGCGAAACCGTGGTGTTCATACTGGTGGTGCTTGGGCTCTGTGCCATCCTCTATGGCGCCTGGATGGCGCTGGTGCAGGCTGATTTGAGACGTCTGCTCGCCTACAGCAGCGTGAGTCACTTAGGCTTTGTGGTGGTGGGGTTGTTCGCCTTGAACTATCAAGGTCTGCAGGGCAGTTTGCTGACCATGATCAATTTGGGATTCAGTACGGCCGGGTTGTTTTTTATCGCAGGGTTCTTGTACTCCCGCCAGCAGACGACACAATTATCGGCCTTCGGGGGAATGGCGAAACAAGTGCCGAAGCTCGCGACGTTTTTTCTTATCATTGGCCTGGCGTCTATCGGGCTTCCCGGTACAAACGGATTTGTCGGCGAATTTCTTATTTTGCTTGGGGCCTTTGAGGCCAAATGGTGGTTTGGAGCCGTCGCCGTGTTGGGAGTAATTTTCGGCGCCGCGTATTTCTTGTGGTATTACGAACGGTCCATGCTTGGACCGGTTGGCACGGCAGTGCGCGTCACCATGAGCGATTTGCAGCTTCGGGAAATGATCATTGCCGTCTCATTGTCCGTCATGATTCTTTGGATCGGGCTCTATCCTTCGCCGTTTCTACGAATCATGAACGGATCGGTTCAAGCACTTGTGGACCGGATTCACCACGATCAGTCGGCAACGGTTGGTGGCTCACACGTTCAACGGGTGAGGTAGGCCTCAGTTATGGGAGAATACGTACTGCTCTGTATCCTCTTCGCCCCGTTTGCGGGGGCGTTGGGATTGATCTTTGTCTCGAATCGACAACCTCTGCTTGTCCGTGGCATTGCGGCAGGTTCCGCGTTTATCTCGTTGATCGCGTCGATCTATCTTTTCTATGCCTATGACCCGGTCAAAGGGGGATTTCAGTTTATCCAAAAAATTGAGTGGTCGCGACAGCTCGGCATTTCCTTGCATCTCGGTGTCGACGGCATCGGAACCCCCCTCGTACTGGCGTCGACGATCCTGTTGTTCGCGGGGATCTTCGTGTCCTGGCACATCAAAGATCGTACGAAAGAGTTCTATATTTGGTTGCTGATTCTGGCGGCTGCCACGATCGGCGTCTTTATGTCCTTAGATCTGTTTTTCCTCTACTTCTTCTACGAAATGTCCGTGATCCCGATGTATTTGCTGTTGGGGATGTGGGGAAGTCACACGAAGAAGTACCTGGAAATGACGGATACGGAAGGGATGAAACTGAGGGACTCCGTCGGATTTATTTTTAATTTCGGCTCCAACAGCAAAGAATACGCAGCCATGAAATTGGTGCTCTTTCTGTCTGCATTTGCCGTTGTCGCGTTAATGGGTATTTTGCTGATCTATAAATATTCCGGTCTCAACACCTTTGATATTTTAGTACTTCGTGAGCATGCCCAGCTCATGAATATCCCTGTTCTGGGTACGACGCTGGACAAAATCATCTGGATTTTAGTCTTCTTCGGATTTGCTTCCATTGCGCCACTCTGGCCGATGCACTCCTGGTCTCCGGTCGGTCATGCGGCCGCGCCTGCTGCGACGAGCATGCTGCATGCCGGGGTTCTGATGAAATTGGGGCATTTTTCCATCATCAGGGTTGCCTTTGAAATTCTGCCGGAAACCACCAGGGAGTTGATGCCGATTGCCGCCGTCCTTTGCATGTTCAGTATCATTTATGGTGGTTTCGTGGCCTTTTATGCCAAGGACACCAAGTATGTCATCGGCTATTCAAGCTCCAGTCACATGGGTTATGTTTTTCTTGGCATGGCGGCCCTCAATTACATCAGTTTGAGCGGGGCCGTTATCTATATGTTTGCTCATGCCATGGCCACGGGTATGCTCTTCGCGATGGCGGGATGGGTCTACGATCAAACCCATACACGCGACATCCCTTCGCTCGGTGGGCTGTCCAACAAGATGCCGTTTATTTCCGCCTGTTTTATTGTGGCGTGTATGGCTTCGATTGGAATGCCGGGCACGGTGAATTTTATTGCGGAGATCATGATTGTCGTCGGCAGTTGGAATAAGTACCCACTGCAAGTGATCGTGGCCATGTTGGGCATTGTGCTGACTCTGGCCTACCTATTTAAGATGATGAGGGGCCTGTTTTATGGTCCGATGAATCAGAAGTACGGCCACGCCCATGATGCGATTTCTACGGTTGATCGTCTGCCGTTGTTGATCATGATCTCAGTCAGTATCGGGTTCGGCATTTTCCCGATGCATCTGTACGACGTTGTTCGCTCTGGGGTGGATCCATTGATCGTAAAGATCACCGAAGTCGTTCCTGTTGCGCGTTCTGGGGACGGCGCAGGTCCTCCGAGCGCAGTAGGTCCCTCTGAACCTATGGTGACGACGCCGGTCGTTGCCAGCGAGATTCTGCCGACTCCGGTGCTGACTTCACACGGAGTGAGCGAATGATCTTTTCGCTGAATCTCTCTTTTTCAGATCTGCTTCTTCTCTTACCGGAGATCTTCCTCACGTGTTGGCTTTGTGTCGTCCTCATCGTGGATTTCGTCTCTCCGCGCCTGCCTAAAGAACAGCTGGCGTACCTCAGTGTGGCAGGCCTTGCGATCACATTGGGATGTTTGGCGTGGTTTGACGTCAATCATATATCCGGCGCGCTGTTTGGCAACATGTTTGTACTGGATCGCATGGCGATCTTTTTCAAGGTATTTATTTTGGGGGCGACCATACTCGTGATTCTGTCGTCAGTCGAGTATGTCAATCGGTTCACGTTATTCCGGGGAGAATACTATGTCCTCGTGGTGATGTCGGCGCTTGGCATGATGTTCATGGCGTCGGCCAATGATCTTCTTTCTGTCTTTGTCAGCTTGGAGTTCTCGACCCTTGGGTTTTATGTACTCGTGTCGTATTTACGGGATGACTTGGCCTCAAACGAGGCAGGGTTGAAATTTTTCATCCTCGGTGTATTTGCTGCTGGTCTCTTCGCCTACGGCATCAGTCTGGTCTACGGTGAAACGGGCCAGCTGGTGTTCTCAGAAATGTCGTCCGCACAAGCGACCCCCGGCTTAATCATTGGATTTCTCCTGATCTTCGCCGCCTTAGGATTTAAGATCGGGGCTGTTCCCTTCCATTCGTGGATACCCGATACCTACCACGGCGCCCCAACCCCCGTGACAGCCTTTTTGTCGATTGCTCCCAAAGGCGCTGCTTTAGTGATTCTACTCAGAATTTTTCTCGTCGCCTTGGCGTCGTTTAAACCGGTTTGGGTGTACTTGCTGGTCGCGGTCTCGATCGTGTCGATGACGTACGGAAACATCGTGGCCATCGCTCAACGAAACATCAAGCGGCTGCTTGCCTACTCTGGGATCGCCCAAATAGGAAATGTGTTGATTGGACTGGCGGCCGGAACCAAGATGGGAAGTGACGCCATTCTGTTCTATCTCCTTGCCTATCTCTTTGCGAATCTTGGAGCCTTTGCCGTTGTCATTGCGGTCAGCCAGGCGATCGGAAAGGACGAGATCGAGGATTATCGAGGTCTAAACAGACGCTCCCCATTTTTGGCATTTGCCATGTTGCTGTTCCTCCTGTCGTTGGCCGGGGTGCCTCCGCTTGCCGGGTTTATTGGAAAACTCTACATCTTTGTCGCAGCGATCAAGGAAGGGCTCTATACCTTAATCACGGTTGGCCTGATCAATATCGTCATCTCGTTGTACTATTACTTGATTGTGGTGAAGCAAATGTACATCAATGAACCGATTGATCCGTCTCCAATTAGGATTTCCTCCCCGATGAAGACCGTCATCTATGTCGGCTTAGCGGGTACTTTGGTGATAGGCATTTACCCGCAACCGTTTACAGACTGGGTCGTGGAAGCTACGCTGATGTTTTCCAACTTTGTGACTCCTTCCGCAACGGCCATCCCTTCAACGATACATGTTGGCAGCTAGTTTTCTGCTTCCCCCTCCTTAGAGTTCTGCTACAATTGATTTGGGTCATGTATCTCTTGGTTCGGATCTCGCACGACCGTTAGAGCACCGTGGTGACTTGTCATCCTGACCCATGGATTCAACCTCAAACCATCAAGCGGAGCCTCCGGCTTTGGCGACCGAGGAGGCCAAACCTCATACCGACATCCTTCCAGGCTCGATTGGTTTGAGCCACGTTCGTGCGCCATGGTTTGAAAAACTCACCATTGAGCAAAGGGTCCTGGCTGGTTTCAGTCTGGTGTTTGTTGGGATCCTGGTGATCACCGCCGTTTCGTATCACAACACCAGTATTCTTCTGGCCAACAGCCGACTCGATGGTCGCAGCCATGATCTCCTCCAACTTCTCAGCAACATCGATGTTGCAATGATTGAGGCGGAGGATGCGCACCGACGATATCTCGTCACGGGAGAAGCGTCCTATCTTGAGTCCTATACGAAAGTCGTAAACCAGAAGCCGGCATTCACCACCTATCTTCGTGAATTGACGCGCGGTTCCACAGAACAAGAGCAACGAGTCGGCGTTCTAGCTCGGATGATGGACAAACAGTTGAACGCCGAATCCAAGGCTATCGCCCTGTTTGAGAAAGGCGGGTTTCGATCCGTCAAGAAGATGGCTCTTGAAGGGGCTGGGCGCCGCGAGTTGGGCGTGATTCACCAACTCATTGGCGAGATGGATTCAGACGAACGACAGGCGATGAATGGTCGAGTGGCGGATTCTGCTGGGGGGACCAGGAATACGATCGTGTTACTAGGTATCGGGGCTTTTCTCCAGCTGGTCTTGCTGGCATGGGTCTACTATCTTATTCGGCATGACATTACGGAGCGGCGGCGTGTTGCGGGGGAGCTGCAGCGTCGAGGGGAACTCTTGGAGGCTGCAAACAAGGAGCTGGAAGCGTTCAGCTACTCCGTCTCTCATGATTTACGGGCGCCCTTGCGGCATATAGACGGGTACGCGGCTCTCCTGCGCAAATCCGTTGAGGAGTCGCTGAACGAGAAAGGTGCGCGGTATTTGCAAACAATTTCTGATGCCGCCAAGCAGATGGGACAGCTGATTGATGATCTGCTGGTCTTTTCACGCATGGGTCGACAAGAAATGCTTCGCACCAGTGTCAATCTGGAGCAGTTGATCAAAAGTATTCTTGCGGATTTGCGCCTGGACTTGCAAGGGCGGGAGATATCGTGGACAATCGCCTCATTACCTAAGGTCCAGGGCGATCCGGCCATGCTGAGACAGGTATTTGTGAATTTGATCACGAACGCGATTAAGTTCACCGGTACCAGGTCACAGGCTTCCATTCAAATCGGTGTGGATCATCCAAGCTCTCAAGAAATTGTCATTTTTGTGCGTGACAACGGGGTTGGATTTGATATGGAATACGCGCCGAAGTTGTTTGGAGTGTTCCAGAGGCTGCACCGGGCGGACGAGTTCGAAGGAACCGGAATCGGCCTGGCAAATGTACGTCGGATCGTTCATCGCCATGGAGGTCGGACCTGGGCGGAAGGCGTTCCAGACAAGGGAGCGACTTTCTTCATTGCGTTGCCAACAAGGAGTAGTGAATCATGAATGCGGCGAAACCAATTCTCCTCGCCGAAGATAATCCACGTGATGCTGAACTTGCTCTTGCCGCGATGGAAGAAGAACATATATCGGACAAGGTCGTCCTCTGTCGTGATGGGGCTGAAGTGTTGGACTATCTGTACTGTCGAGGGCAGTTCAAGTCACGCCTGAGAGGGAACCCCGCTGTGGTGTTTCTTGACCTCAAAATGCCGAAGGTAAATGGACTGGAAGTCTTGCGTACCATCAAAGCGGACATCAACCTGCGTCCGATTCCAGTCGTGATGCTGACGTCATCACGAGAAGAACGGGATTTGGCTGAAAGCTATGCGTTGGGAGCGAACGCATATGTGGTCAAGCCCGTTGAGTTTCACAAATTTCTGTCGGCTGTCAAAGAGCTGGGTACATTCTGGGGAGTCATCAACGAACCCCCTCCTGAAGGTTCTCGGCCCAGTCATCCCCATTCATGACCACGCCGCTACGAGTCCTTCATTTAGAATCGAATCGGCACGTCAGTGACCGAATTGAGACGATGTTGACGAATGGAGGCATTCCATGCGTGATACGTCGGACCGAGAGCCGCGCGGCCTTTACGTCGGCTCTCACTGAAGGTCACGTCGATCTCATCCTGGCGGAATTCAACCTTCCGCGGTTGGACGGACCGTCGGCCCTTGAGTTGGCTCGAACATTAGCCTCTGATGTACCGGTGATCTTTGTCTCGGCAACTCTACAGGGGAAACAGAGCATTGAACAGCTGTATCGTGGCGCGACGGATTGTATATCCAAAAATGAGCTGGATCGGCTTGTTCCATCGGTACGGCGCGTACTGCGCGAGCAACAGGAGCGAGCAGCGCGAGCGCGGGCCGAGTCGGCACTCTTGGAAAGCGAAGCGCAGTTTCGGCAGGTACAGAAGCTTGAAGCAGTCGGTCGTCTGGCCGGAGGGCTCGCCCACGATTTCAATAACTTGTTGACAGTCATTATGGGGCAAAGTCAGGTGCTGCTCAGTGAAATGGATCAGAATGACCCCCTCAGAAGTCGGGTTGAGGAGATGCATAAAGCCGGTGATCGAGCAAGGATTCTCATTCGCCAGTTGCTCACGTTCAGCAGAAAACAATCCTCTGAAGCGAAGGTGTTGAGCCTGAATACCGTCCTTGTCGATTTCGAGCCCATGCTGGGAAGGCTGATCGGAGAGGATATTCAACTCATGTTGAGACCGAGCATCGATGATCTCAAGGTTAAGACTGACCCGGCCTGGCTTGAGCAGGTTGTGATGAATCTGGTCGTCAACGCAAAAGATGCTATGCCGAAGGGCGGCAAACTCAGGATTGAAACCGCTGGAGTCGATCTCGATCACGCACCGTTGTACCACATTAATCCGATCACACCTGGAGCCTATGTTAGGCTTTCCGTCATCGACAGCGGATGCGGGATGACTCCAGAAGTTCAATCGCATATTTTTGAACCTTTCTTTACGACCAAAGAGGAGGGAAAGGGAACTGGACTGGGGCTTTCGACCGTGTTCGGCATTGTGACCCAGAGCGGTGGTGGATTGGACGTGACCAGTAAGGCCGGGGAAGGAACGCGTTTTGATGTCTACTTGCCACGTGTGGAAAGCGAGATCATGGTTCCATTAGAGGAGAATCCAACCATGCCATCACCAGGAGGGCATGAGACGATTCTCCTCGTAGAGGATGATGAGGATGTTCGCGTGCTGATTCGCGATGAACTTCGTAAACGTGGGTATCGGATTGTCGAAGCGCGAAATGGCGTGGAGGCTTGCCTGGTGGCTACCCCCTATATGAGAAAACTTCAACTGGTACTCACCGATATCGTCATGCCAGGAATGAGCGGCGTGGAACTGGCTCGGAATCTTCGGGTGATTAAGCCAGAGCTGAGTGTTCTCTTGATATCTGGCTATATGGATGATGTTGGCGTCGGTGCCCGTGAGCCATCTTGGGCCTACCTGCAAAAGCCGTTCACGCCAGAAGCGGTAGCAGATAAAGTGCGCGAAGTTCTCGACCTCAAGCCTTCCAATCAGAAGAGGAGGGGCCAAGCATCGGAGCCATTGCGGTTATCAATCCTAAAGCAATCCTGATACATGAAAAAACGATACCTAGAATCGTTCCGTGGTTGGGCATCCGCAGAGGGTATGATCACGAGGCGACATTCGTCACGATGGAGCCTATATGGAGCGACATATCTATTGGTGAGCGCGTGCGTGCTCCCCAATCCCGGCTTAGCTGAGGATGTCTCATGGATACAGCTTTCCGATGGTATCAGGGTTTCGGTGTGGAGAGCTGAGGATCAATGCCCTATCGTTCCTAGAATGCTGGTTGTCGATTTGGATCCTGAACGGACAAAGTTCTCCATTCATTATTACGCCCAGGAAGGGCTGTCTGAGCCGCCTAGAATCGACGAATGGCAGAAACGAACAGGTCACCACGTGGTATTCAATGCAGGGCTATTCAGAGAAAACTTTGCGTATCTTGGACTTCTCTATAAGGACGGGCGGCCATTGGGAAGCCGACGCCACCCATCGTGGCAAGGGTTGTTTGTCGCGGAACCGTCAGATTCGGGGTTACGAAAGGCACGAGTCCTGGATTTGGATTCGGAGGTCTTCGATGAAGGGCGACCACCCTATCGAGAGGCAGCACAGGCCCTCATGCTTCTTGACCGAACCGGGAAGGTCCGTGTGCGCGAGACCGGGAAATATGCCTATCAGACGATTGTCGCTGAAACGAAAGCCGGACATATTCTTCTCTTTAAGAGTCTCGGAGTCGCGCGGTTATACGATATTGGTCAGTGCTTGAAGGGCGTACTTCCCGCTGTGCGTCAAGCGATGGCGATGGACGGAGGGTCCTCTTCGGATGTTCGTATTCTGGAATCACTCTGGCAGAAAGAAAAGGACACAGAGGATCGCGCTTCATGGAAAGGTCTGTTCGCCGGAGGCACGGGTAGTCATATCCCCTTGCCCACAGTGATTGGGGCGAGTCCAAGATAATGATCAACTCTTGGGTAAAAACCGCTGTGGTAGTGGCGTGCCTAGTCGTTTGGGGCTGTGCCGATGGCGCAAAGATCGTTCAACAGCATGATACCGGTGGGGTGGTCGTCTATCCGTTTAAAGAGGGACAGGGGCCCATCCTCTCCTCGTTTCGAAAGGACGCGCTCGACCTCATGAAGGAGAAATGTTCCGGCAGGTCTTATTCCATCGTTCGTGAGGGAGAAGCGAAGGGGCGCTCTCGTGTGGTGAGTCCGATTGACGGAGCTCAAGAACTTGTCGAGGAGCGGCGGTGGGGAATTCAGTTTGAGTGCAAATGAAATCTCTGGAATTAGATACTAAGTGCTGGGGTAAGTCTTTCGATGGACTGGAAATCTTTAATGGTGAGCAAACTAATTAATTTCACGCCCTCTTTTGCTAGATTCCTTTCGCCATCTTGTTCTTGTCGATCAACTATTACCAATGCATGATCAACTATCAATCCAACTTGTCTTGCGACGTCTACTGCCTGAAGAATTGACCCGCCACTCGTTAAAACATCGTCGACAATTAACGCCTTAGCCCCTAGTCTTACGATTCCCTCGATCTTCTTTCCAAGCCCGTGCCCTTTGGCCTGCTTTCTCACAACGAAATTTGGCCATTTCTGCTCGTGCTGCCAACCATAGTGTGAAATGATCGCTGCTATGGCAATGGCACCAATTTCTAACCCACCGATGCAATCGAACTTCAGGCTTTTCACCTTTTCAAATGAATACTCACCGATCTTTGCCAATGCTATGGGGTCTGCCACTACGGTTTTGCAATCTACGTAAAAGTCGCTTTGCACTCCAGAAGAGAGCCGAAACTTGTTAATTGGGTCATGTTTGAAGGAACTGGTGTTTAAGAAGTATTCTATGAGCTCTGTCTTTAAGTCCTGCATAGTTTACACCATATTGGGGGGTGAGTTGATACAGTGGCCCTCTGTAATGGTGTTAAAAAGGCCTGCTTATATAGCATCAGGTTTATTAAATAATCAATCTTTTTCTTAGTTTTATTTAGTATACCAGCTTATGAGAAGCACGGTAGTTATTCATTGAACCTTCGTAGCTGCTCTGTCAAAGTCTTCGCGATGAGTTGTAAGTCGAATGGCCAGGCATAGCGCAATTCGACCTTGGGATATTGTAGTCTTAAGTGATCAACAATCTCTGGGATTTCGACTTCCGAATGTGACCCCCCGGGCGTGAACATTGTGGTCAACACGGTAATGGAGGTCGCGCCTTGACCGATCAAGCCCTCTACTGCGTCTTCCAGGGTCGGAGCACAGAATTCGTTATAAGCCAGGGCAAACAAATCTCCGTTGAGATGAGGGCGCAGCATGGCGCCTACGGCTTCTAGTCCCGCTTGATAGGGGTCCGTCTCTGCGGTTCTTGGCCACCGGCGGATCTTGGTATCCAGCTCAAGTTCTTCCGCCGAAGGCGGAAGCTTCGCGGCGCGCCGTTGCGCTTCCAATCGTTTCAATTTCGTGACGAGTTCCTGAGGGCAGCCCTTGGGAATGCCGCCGTGACCGACCAGAATCACTCCTCGTGTGCTTGCCGTCATTTCCTCACTCCTCCTATTAAGACATGTGTCTGTGTTCACTTACTCTGAACTCACCGTTGTCTCGAGGTACTCCTGCAGATTGGTCTTTCCATAACGGCTCCCTGGGTACACCTTCCGAATGAATCCCGCGACGAGAGCCATCAGCTTCTTGACCGCGGGAGTTTTCTCAGGATCTGTAGCCGGCAACAGACGGACGGTGATGGCTTTCTCGTGCAACTTCAGCTGGACAAAGAACGTGCGCGCAGCGCCCTGTTCGATCGCCACGGACTCGATCAGAGCGTCCTTTCCGCTTCTCGACAAATAGAATTCCTGTACTTTGAGAATCTCATTGCCGGCTCGGTGAACCATCGGCGTGAATGCCTGATAGAGACCCTGCAAATCTCCGGCTTCTTCTACAACAACATGTGGCATTGCGATTCCTTTCTATGCATGATTCCGCAACATAAGCTCTTTCGGATGCGGGTTCAGGTAGACCTGATCGCGAATGTACCCGACGTCGAGG
>CABVRV010000099.1 GCA_902500755.1 uncultured Nitrospira sp. | reverse complement strand
TTGGGGCCACGGCTGTACGAGAGATCCTGTCCCCGTCATCTCGTCGATCCTTTGAAGGGGCATGATGTGTTGCGAGCATGCTCCCATCAAGACAGGAAACCCTGACAGAACATTGAACCGGTGAGACTTACCGCTTCGTGCCGAAAAAGATAAAGCTGGTGGTCCTGGCACGGTCGAGGGCCGCGCTGTATAGCCGTTGTGTGGCGGCATCGTACAAGGCCACCCCCGTGACCCTTTCGGTTCCATGGCGACAGGCGCCACCTTCGAATGTCAGAAAGGTATGAAACACATCGCCTTTGGCACGAGGAGACAAGGTCCCAGTAACGGTGCAGCCATCTGATGAATGACCTGAAAGAGTACCTACTGAATCCACGGTCACCGTGACCGTGTGATGGTCAGCACGGAGCCCAGCATAGGTCCCGGCCACCAGATTCAGGGCCGACTCAGAGTCCGCTTCGTACGTACTGGTGAAGCTCTCTGTGTTGCCAGTGATGTAGGCCATCGTTCCGTGAAAGCTCTTGTTTTGCACATAGCTGCCATTCATCGTCGCCGCGTGAATGCCCGCGCCTTCCAGATTGAAATCTCTGGTGTTCGAGGACCCGAAGGAGCCGGCGTGCGAGGTGCCAGTTCCCTGAATCAGTCCAGCCAGGACGGTGGGATTGTCTCGTGCCGTATAGAACAGCCAATATGAGCCGTCATCGAGGACCAGTCCAGCGACGGTGCGACCTGTGAGAGTCGAGCCCCTCCAGCGACCTTCCGCTGATGTGGCCGGTGGCTGAGGTAGTGAAGCGACGTGGCTCTCGCCATACCCGCCGCCACAGGCGACGGGAACGAACCCACTATTGAAGCAATTGGCCAGGCTGCCACAGGCGACAAGCCCACTCATAAGACAGATGGTCAGAAGGTATCGAAGAGTGGTTGTCCAGGTCGTGCGCATAGTTGTTGCCTCAACGCGAGAGCGAAATGCACAGGTGTGCCCTGTGTCACAGTATCACAAGAAGATACTCTCCCCTCAATTGGGGAGAGAGAAGATGGCGAGCCCAGAGAAGCAAAGAACGCGAATGGCTAGAAATCGGACGAGCCGACTCATCGATCCCACCGTGGGCCTATCGGAACGTGCAACGTTGAGAACACTTCGACGTGTCGGTCATCACGTCGCAAGTGGATGTCTCGCCGAGCATCACGCGTCGGCTCAGCCCTAGTGAGTCATTTCCAACATCTGAATCATCGCCGCCTGAATTCTGACTTGACGGGGAGCCTCACTGTTCAGCACCTGGACGAGCCCCGTGATGCAGGCATGATCTCCATTGTGCGGCAGTAATACGACAACGTGTGGATTACAGGTTTCCAACACTTCAACTGGTATGATTTGTCCTGAGTTGCGAGACCACGAGGGTCTGCGCCGGGATAAGCCGACTTAGGTATTGGAAGCATTTGATTAATGTATAAGTAGTCACCATGTGCTACACAAAGCGGACAGATGATATTGTAGCAACACACGCAATTGGAGCTTGACTCTGGCCGGGCTTGGCAATAAGATGCCGCCAAAATTGTTCCAAAAGGAAAACTAGGGTTCCGGCTTCCTTCAAAGGGAGCGTCCGGTCCAAGAGTTTTCGGCCTCGCATAACGAGGCTCCACGGAGGGATAAAAACCCGGGAGATCATGTACGGAGGTACATGGCCTTTTGGGAATTTTGCCTTTCAACGGAGACTTGGTTATGCAACACCACTCCAGTTTCATAGGTCTTACCCTGCCAGGCCAGTCTAACTTGCTACCCGGTCAGAGAGGTCTGACATGGTAGCGCAAGAAAGTCCGAAGACACATTTTCCTTCTTCCGCCACAAGTCCTTCTGAGACCCTCCACCGCAGCCTTCGTCTATGGAACAGATTTACACTTGGCTTCGCCATGGAGTTGCCCCAGGTGGGGGCTCTACGCACATCATTGGTGTGCACACGGCGGTGATGGGATGCGGCTGGTTTACCGCCCTGGCGCTTTCGTTCGGTCGATGTGATGGCAATTCATAAAGCACGCGGGGAACAGGCAGCGGCAGGAATCGAAGCGATCACGACGATGGTGCCGACGGCCGATGTCATCGTAGCCTCATTGAACATGGTATTGCCTGGTGCGATGTTGGGTGAAGTAACTCCTGTTGCTAGAACAATTCTTGAGGCGAAGGCCAAGAAGGTGCTGTTGCCGCTGAATCGGGTTAGGGTAGAAATCGTGGGGACTGAAGGCCTCACGATGGATACGCTGATTGACGAATGCCTCTCACGCGTCCGTGTTGCCCGGCAAGCAACCTGCCAAGCATAACGGTATTCCCATTTTGTCCTGAGTTGCGAGACCACGAGGGTCTACGCCGGTCGATGAGCCGGCACGTGTGACCAGGAGGCTGAGCGTATGCGGAATCTCGTAATTTTCTTAACCACCATAGTTGTCGGCTTGACCATCGGTGAACTCGCGAGCGCTCACGATCCGGATGAGCCGGCCTTGGAAGTTCCGGAGGTGGCCGTGATGGGTGAACGTCCGGTGGCTGCGTCCTCTCAACAATTCATTCCGGACAAGGAAATCGTGCTACAGCCTCAAGGGAGACCGGCCCAAATCCTGCGATTGATTCCCGGTATGCTGGCCGTCGAGCATTCCGGCGGAGCGGGAAAAGCAGATCAATATTTTCTGCGCGGCTTCGATGCCGATCACGGCACGGATGTCGGCTTTTTCCTCGACGGGATGCCGATCAATCTGCGAAGCCATGCGCATGGCCAGGGTTATACCGATTTGAATTTCATCATCCCCGAAACGATCGAAGGGGTCGAAGTGAACAAAGGGGCCTACCTCCCCGAGTATGGAGACTTCTCGATAGCGGGAGCGATCAATTTTCGGACGCGCCAGGTGGTCAAGGAAGGAATGGTTCAAGGCGCCGGGGGGGAGTTCAGCACACAGCGATATCTGTTGATGCTTTCTCCGACCAAAGGGCGGGTACGCAGCCTGTTCGCAGCCGAAGGCTACTACACCAATGGTCCCTACATAAACGACAACCAATATATTCGAAGCAATGTATTGGGCAAAATCACGACCTATCTGACCGGGCGTGACGAACTCAGCGTCAAAGGGACCTTTCTCTATTCCAAGTGGGACGGGTCCGGCGAGATCCCATTGCGGGCGGTGACCAATGGTGGGCTGAACCGCTTCGGTGCGATCGATCCGTATGAGGGGGGCAATACCTTGCGGACAACGGGCCAAGTGGATTATCACTATGATACGACGTCGGGTGGCCAGTTCTATATAAAGGGGTATGGTCAATATTACCAGCTGGATCTGTTCACGAATTTCACGTTTTTTCTCAACGCCCCGGTCAACGGCGACGGCTTTGCGCAATTCGATCGCCGCGCGATCTATGGTGGCGAGATCGGATTCAAACAACGAGGTGACCTCCTCGGCATGCCCAGCATCGGGACGGTAGGATTTCAAACGAGGATAGACGACGTACATGCGAAACTAGGCACGCAATTACGCAAACAAGTAACCGGCACGACCATCGACAGCGACGCGTTTTCGGCCTCCTATTCGCCGTTTTTCAAAGCGGAAGTGCAGCCGTTGCCGTGGCTGAGGTTTAACGGCGGCGTACGAGGCGAGGTGTTCACCTTCGATGTGAGTAATCGCTGCGCGACTTGCTTGAGGCAATCGGCCGGACAGAACAGCTCCGGTATCGTCCTCCCAAAAATGAACATGATTCTCGGTCCATGGGCGGGGACGGAATTCTTCATCAACTACGGCGAAGGCTTTCACAGCAACGACGCACGGTCTGCCGTCAGACCAGGGTCTGCTCCGCTCTCCCGGTCCATCAACTATGAAATCGGGGTACGCTCCAGACCTTTGGGACCGGATAAGCTCGAGTTACTCGCGACGCTCTGACGAATGGATATCAAATCGGAACTCGTGTTCGTCGGCGATGAAGGAACCACGGAAATTCGAGGTGCAACCAGGCGTCAAGGTGTGGAAGTCGCTGCTCGAGGTCAAGTCTGGGGCCCGCTCTACGTCAATGGTAGCTTTACCTGGACGCACGCCGAGTTTCGCAACGGCGACGCCATTCCATTGGCGCCGGAATACATCGCCTATGGGGCCGTGATTCTGAAATGGCCGGAAGGATTGACTTCTCAGCTCCAGGCAACATATATGGGAGTTCGGCCCCTCATTGAGGACCGCAGCATCAAGGCTCCGTCGTGGATTACATTTGACCTGTCCGAGCGGTATCTCATTCCGATGCGACTCCCTCATGGCCGAATGGAAGTGTTTCTGTACGTTCAGAATCTGCTGAATATGGAGTGGGAGCAGGCCATTTTCGCGTTCGAATCAAGACTGAGGAATGAACCGGCGGCAGTGAACGACATTCATTTCGTGCCGGGGAATCCCCGGACGTTCTTGGGAGGCCTTGCCTATTATTTTTAGGGAGATCGCTCAAGGAGTGCGGGCCTAGTATTTCGCCCTTCTCGCGATCACATAGATCTTCCTGGCACTGATTCACCGTCCGTAATGTTTCCCGATCCGGCACGGGCTGGATTGCATTTCGGTAACGATGGAAGATAGCCCAGCGTTGCTTGATGGATGGATCGAATGAAAGACGTAAAATACTCAAGTTGCAGCCGCACTTGCTTGACAGAAAGGAGAGTGCAAGCAAGACAGGTGTGTTCCGAGTAGTGAACAGACTGCCTCATACTACAGGATCGAAATATTGAAGGAGGGCATACGATGGGGATGGGAAAATTGACTTGCTTATTCTTGGCGCTCGGTCTCGTGATGAGCATGCCGGCCTTTGCCGCGGAGGACATTGAGGCACTGATCAAGGCTGGGGATCATCGGAAACTGGAGATGTACTATCTCGAAGAGGCGAAGAACCTCAAAGCAAAAGCGGATCATTGGGAGTTTCTTGCCGAATATTACGAAAAGTTTCCGTATGAGTATACCGGCGACATTGCGTACGTGCATATGCACATAGTCAATCTCCGCGCCATGGCGGAAAGTAATCGGAAAGCCATGCATGACGCTCGTGATTTGGCCGCGCGACATCGTTCATTGGTACGGAAAGGTCCGTGATGGCGTAAGGGTCCCGAAGATATGGTCGATGAATCCACCCAGTGCTGCGTGGGTAGGATGCAAGTGTCCCCAGGTACCGCACCTGGGGACACTTGCCGGCACTTTTGAGCGACTTGGATCAGTTGCAGGCTTGTTTTTCTGGAAGGAAAGAGATACTTCACTGTCGGCAGCTAGCACAGTTATTTTGAGACACTTCACTGCAACCTCGTCAGGATAGCTTTACGCTTGTCTTGTCGCGTGTGTGGGGGCTCTAGTCCATCATTGGTGTGCAAATGTTGACTACTTGTACGGTGCAGGTGGTCTCGGGCCTTGGATATTTTTCGGGAGGGTATGTGTGAAAGACACGCGATCGAAAATTGAGGGACGGACTCGCGATACGTGCTAGGCACGACGGCTGCCGCGTACATCCGCTGGCGCTAGAAACAGCGGGAATCTGCTAACTTCGTGCTCTTCTGACTCCTGTTCGTCGCTTCATCGATTCATTGTCTCGTCTGTCAAAAAGAAATAGGCGTGATTATTCTCCTGATTATATCTCGTGACGACGTTGTCCCCTAAATCCGGCCTCATCATAATGTCCTTTTTGTTGGTCCTCTCGTTAATATGGATAATCACCATTTCTCCCGTTTCCTGGTCTTGTACTATCACATTCCAGGACTGTGGGGACTTTTCGTCGACATGTAACACTTTCCCTCTGAGAATCTTGCCTATCTTCACGCTGGGTTTGTCATAGACCACTCTATCTACGGAAAGAGCATGTGTGGCCATACCCATGCCAACAAAAGCAGTCAAAAACGCTACCCCTATTCCTTTTAACATTAGGCGCATAATTGACCTCCCCTCACTCAGTGAGCACCACTCCATTTACCTACATTCTTTATATATCTTGAAGATGTACTTTCCATGATGGTTTCATGAAGATTTCTTTAGAAATTATCATAATCTTTCGAAAATTCATCTGGTAACACAGTGGTTCCGAGGTGCAAGCTACCCATGGGATCCGAGGATCTTGCTATGTGGTTCATGTGCCTCATATAGCTTAATCTGGAACCTGAAGAGAGCATAAAGGAGACGAAAAATGATTTTTCATAAAAATGAGGTGTACCGCTCACGATTTCTTGGACACAGTTGTAGCCGTATTCGACTCGACCTATATGGGTCGCAACGTTCGGCGATCGTCGCTCCTACGCCAACTGCGTGCGTCGTGTTTTGAGGGCCACTCCACAAGAGGGCGTGTAAGATTAACTGTGTAACTGGTTATCATGCTTCTTTTAGAGAGGAGGGAGGATTTGATGACCAAGCCAGACACGAAAACGGATGCGTTGTTGGATGACCTGTACGATCCTTCCGCGAACTCAGGTGCAGCTTTGCATTGTACATAAAGTCCGACAATCTTTGCGGTATGTGGTGTGGCGGGAGCGGCGTGCCGTGGCCCGGGATCTGCGAGCCATTTATGGAGCGCCGACGGTCACGGAAGCCGAAGCGGCCTTGGAGCGCTTTGCCCTGACGTGGGATGCCCACTATCCCACGATCAGCACGAGTTGGCGGCGGGACTGGACGCGGCTCACGGTCTTCTTTGACTATCCCCCAGCCATTCGCAAAGTCATCTACACCACGAATGCCATTGAATCCCTGAATTATTCGTTACGGAAAACGTTAAAAAAGCGTGGGGCGTTTCCCACGGATGAAGCGATCCTCAAAGTCCTCTATCTGGGCCTGCAGCGCATTGCCAAGCACTGGACCGCCCCGATTCCGGAATGGAAACGAGCGCTCAATCAATTTGCCATGATCGTAGGAGACCGCGTGCCCACCAGTGATTAACCACAATCAGTTACACAGAAAACTTGACACGCCCCCGGACCACACCATACGGACGCTGCGTGGAAGGCGACGTGGCGTGGCTCATCGCGTCGACCTCCCGGTGGCCAAAGGGACACCACCTCGCAACCGCTGGACCGCCTCCCGCGAGAGTTCCAGTCGCATGGTCAGATCGCCGACCAAGGCCTTCAGACGGGCCACTTCGTCGTCGAGGCCATCGGCGTCCCGGCTCTTCAACCCGGCCTGGCCACTAGCCACGAACTGGTTCCGCCACTCTGGCACCTTCGCGGTGGTGATCCCTGCTTCCCGCGAGACCAGATCGAGATCGTCGCCCCGCAACACGCGCAGGACCACGTCCATCTTCTTGCGTGAGGAAAACCGGCCTCGCTCTGCGTTCGATTTCGCCATGAACGCCTCCATCAATGAGGGGCAGTATGCCCCAATTGCGTGTCCAAGGAAATCGTGGGGCGGAGGAGTCGTATTCTCAGGGATAAGAAGTGCGGACGACCGCACACACAATTGGGAAAATCTTCTTGACTTTGCTGCTGCAAGGTCGTAAGAAGGGCCGCACAAAGGGGAAACTAGGGTTCCGGCTCCTTTTACTGGGAGTGTCTGGTCCGAGAGTTTCCGGTCTCGCATAACGAGACTCCACGGAGGGATAAAAGCCCGGGAGATCATGTACGGAGGTACATGGCCTTTCGGAACTTATCCCGGCCGGTTAGGAGGCTTCGTTATGCATTTCCATTTCATAGTTTATTCCGTACCGGATCAGTCAGACCTGCTGCTGAGTCAGAGAGGTCTGACATGTTACTGAAGGAAAGTCCGCATACGGGTTTTCCTGCTGCCGTTACAGATCCTCCCGAGACCCTCCACCGCAGCCTTAGCCTCTGGAACAGTCTCACCATCGGATTCGCGACCGTCTCGCCGGGGCATCAGGTGATCGTCTGGGGTACGAGCTTTCACGGCGGGTCACATTGTGGCGTTCTACGGGACGTTCCCACTGTACATTGCGTTCGGTGTGGCGAGCTATCTGTGTATGCAGAGGTGGTCGCCACTCAATGCACTGAGGACCTCTTTTTCGTTAGTGGTGGCATAGGTGGGGCCGATGTTCATTCTCCCAAACGTGAAAGTCAATCAGTGGAGACATATCAGCTGCCCCAACCATTTAAACCGCCATCATTGTTGCATAAAAACAGGTTGCTCATGGACCCCATGCGGAAAGAGACCAATTACTTTTCCTGCGCATCGGAAAACTTGCTCAGCTACGGTGTCAAACCAGAAGATGTAACTAAGACGGAAAGGAATCTCATATGAAACCGATTTCTATTTCACAATTCATTGATCATCATTACCGGCATTTCAACGCGGCGGCGATGAAAGACGCAGCACATGCGTATACGGCTCACTTGAGCAAAGGTGGGAAAATGCTGGTGACGCTGGCCGGTGCGATGAGCACGGCCGAGCTGGGGTTGTCGCTGGCTGAAATGATACGCCGAGACAAAGTTCATGCGATTTGCTGTACAGGGGCCAATCTCGAGGAGGATCTGTTCAACCTTGTCGCGCAACAACATTACGAGCGTATCCCACACTATCGGGAACTGACCGCGCAGGAAGAACAAGCCTTGTTAGATCGGCGACTGAATCGGGTAACCGACACGTGCATTCCGGAAGCTGAAGCGATGCGCCGGATTGAGGCTGCGGTGGCGGCTGAATGGACGGCGGCGGATCGTGTGGAGGCTAGAGCATTTCCACACGAGTTTCTCTATCAGCTCTTGGTCAAAGGCACGCTCAAGGAGAGTTATCAGATTGATCCGACCGACAGTTGGATGTGTGCGGCTGCAGAGCGTAACCTTCCGCTGTTTGTTCCCGGCTGGGAAGATTCCACGTTGGGGAATATGTATGCAGCGCATTGTATGACAGGATCAATCAAGAACGTTCACACGGTGCGATCCGGCGTCGAATACATGATGCATTTGGCCGAATGGTATGTGAAGACAGCAGATGCAAGTTCGATTGGATTTTTCCAAATCGCAGGGGGGATTGCCGGTGATTTCCCCATCTGTGTGGTTCCCTTGCTGCGTCAAGATCTTCGTAGAGAGCAGATACCGCTCTGGGGATACTTTTGTCAGATCAGCGATTCGACCACGAGCTATGGATCGTATTCCGGGGCAGTTCCGAACGAAAAGATTACGTGGGGAAAGCTGGGTGTGGACACGTCGAAGTTCATCATCGAGTCGGACGCTACCATCGTCGCTCCGTTGATCTTCGCGTATGTCCTGGGTTGGTAGAGAATGATCGAGCCAGAATGGTTGACAATCATCTCTCTAAGATTACTTCAATCGTCCCACCCTGACCGTGGCTCGGTCGACTTGTTAGGGGTGAGCGTTCTATGCTTCTTATCCCTGAGGAAGTATGCCTGACATGCAACTAATGACATTGTTAGGTGTCGGTTTCGTACTTGGGCTAAGACATGCCCTGGATACGGACCATCTTGTGGCAGTCTCGACAGTGCTTGCCGATCGGCCGTCGCTTCTGGCCTCTGGCAGGATCGGACTTTGTTGGGGCGTCGGACATACGTTCACATTACTCTTTATCGGAGCAATCGTCCTATTCTGGGGAATCCACATTCCTGAGCAGTTTGAGTTCATCGCGGAAACGGGGATCGGCGTTCTGCTAATAGTACTTGGTGGAATGCTGGCTCTCAAGCTGTACCGTGAGCACTGGCATGTGCATAGCCATCATCATGACGGCGAGGTGCACGTTCATTTCCACCGTCATCAACGACAGGAGGACCATCTTCATCGACATTGGATGAAGGAGTCGATCCGTCCCTTCTGCATCGGCATGGCACACGGGTTGGCCGGATCTGCGGCGCTGATGCTGATGATACTTGCTACGACGACGGGGATGGCTGCTGGGCTCTTGTCGATTCTCGTCTTTGGCCTCGGGTCAATTATTGGGATGATGGTGATCGGCATAACGATCAGTCTTCCTGTGATTTGGTCGCGCTCAATTAGTCGGCGACTATTTGTTGGAGTGCAAGGGTTTGCCAGCCTAGCCAGTGTCGTAGTTGGAGTGTGGATGTTGGTGAAGTTGACTCCCTTGATGCTTAGACACTGAGGAAGTTTATATTTTTAAATGCGATGACTGGAAGGTACATCGGAGATATCTTGCTACAAATGGAGCACGTGCTACCGTGGATTTGTCCGGTTTGTTTGTCGGCTGACTGCTTTAGGACACTTCTCCAAACAACCTCCGAACAACCAGGCAGGTCGACGACCAGATGAAAGGGGGAGTTAAATGGTACCTACGCATATGTTTCTAACGAAAGGCGTGGGGGTTCACAAGGAAAAGCTGACCTCATTCGAAGAGGCGTTGCGCAGCGCCGGCGTGGCCTACTGCAATCTCGTCAGCGTATCGTCCATTCTTCCTCCCCATTGTAAAATCATCCCTCGCAAGCATGGAGAGAAGCTGGTGAAACCTGGTGAAATGACATTTTGCGTCATGGCGCGTTCGGGAACGAATGAGCGGAATCGGCTCATCTCGGCATCAGTCGGTCTTGCGAAACCTACCGACCACGGCACATATGGCTATCTATCGGAACACCATGCCCATGGTGAAACAGATGAGGAAACCGGAGAGTATACGGAAGATCTCGCCGCGCAGATGCTTGCGACGACCTTAGGCGTCGAATTTGATCCGAACGTAGCGTGGAAAGAGCGCGAGCAAGTCTTTAAGATGGGTGGGAAAATTGTGAGGACCCTGAACATCACCCAATCGGCCGTCGGGAAAAAAGGTAAATGGACGACCGTCATCGCACTGGCGGTATTCATCCCACCGGAGAACGTGCTGGGCCGTTCTCGTAAGTAGAGGCATGTCGGTCTTGGCTGCCTTCATGCCGCCTTAGTTCGTCGCATCGAGGGAAGAATGCCCATGACGCATTCCGTCGGTTGGGAAGGAAGCATTAATGCTTTTTCCGACAGCCTGATAAAGTCCACAAGCCAGTTGTTTATAGGCCGTCCCCTTTCCCGGCAACAGGCACGCACTAGCATCCAATAACCGTTCTTGATTCCCATTTTCGATGCGTCGTTGGAACTGGCGGCAAGGCGTCAGAAAAAGTTGATGCTTGATGTCACGCGAATGTGGTGCATTTTTGAGGCTCTTCCACCCATGGCGCCAGGAGGCCATCCGGGAAGCTGAAAAACAGTTGGATGAAGGATTGGGCCTGCAGATGATTAAAGCAATCATCAGAAAAATCTGATCAAATCGTACCAAATCTCGTAAGTTTTCTTATTCCGCTTAGGACGACTCCACATTATGGGTTAACTCATCCGCGACAACCCGGCTCTTTGAAAGGGGGCACATGGCCTGGATACTGTTAATTCTTGCGGGATTGCTGGAGGTTGCTTGGGCGTTCACCATGAAGCTGTCTAATGGCTTCACGAAAATCAATTACTCGTTCATCACCATTGCGAGCCTGGTTATTAGCTTGATCATGCTTTCGATCTCAATGAGGACGATCCCCTTGGGGACAGCCTATACAATTTGGACGGGAATTGGGGCTCTTGGCGCATTTGTAGTGGGCATCCTCTTTCTTGGAGAGTCTGCAACTCCGATGCGCATGTTGGCAGCGGTCTTGATTGTCAGTGGCCTGCTCCTGATGAAGCTTTCATCATCCTGAATCCCTTCATTTGAGTTCTCAAGGTACATTTGCGGTTGGTCAAGAGGCCAAAGAGATTTGCATGGCCTGCCCACCTCTTTGACGAGATCGCTAAGACGGTTCTAGCAGCGAGGTATCCTAGGATGTTGGCAGGCGGCCTAGGCCATGGCTATGGTTATGAGCTAGTATAGGTGTCAACCACGGGTCTCTCTCGGTAGCGGGTCACTTTAAGAGTGCGAGCCTTTCGATTAGTACTTTTGCACTCCGATCCGGTATAGAAAATGTGTTCTACTTGACGGCATCAACAATCACCAATGTGAAGCGCTCCAGAAGTGTCATCTTCCTCTTCTGAAATGTCGGCAGTTCATTGCGTAGGGCCGCCACGATCATCGCGCCGGTACTAGTGGCGCATCTCTACGGCTAATAAAGTACGCAACTTAGACAATTGTCGTATTCTCAGGGATAAGAAGTGCGGACGACCGCACACACAATTGGGAAAATCTTCTTGACTTTGCTGCTGCAAGGTCGTAAGAAGGGCCGCACAAAGGGGAAACTAGGGTTCCGGCTCCTTTTACTGGGAGTGTCTGGTCCGAGAGTTTCCGGTCTCGCATAACGAGACTCCACGGAGGGATAAAAGCCCGGGAGATCATGTACGGAGGTACATGGCCTTTCGGAACTTATCCCGGCCGGTTAGGAGGCTTCGTTATGCATTTCCATTTCATAGTTTATTCCGTACCGGATCAGTCAGACCTGCTGCTGAGTCAGAGAGGTCTGACATGTTACTGAAGGAAAGTCCGCATACGGGTTTTCCTGCTGCCGTTACAGATCCTCCCGAGACCCTCCACCGCAGCCTTAGCCTCTGGAACAGTCTCACCATCGGATTCGCGACCGTCTCGCCGGTTGCGGGATTGTACGCCATTATCGGCGTGCAGACGGTGGTAGCAGGGGGTGGGTGGTTTTCAGCGCTGGCGCTCTGTTTGGTGATGCAGCTGCTGGTCGCGACCGTGTATGCGGAACTGTCGTCACAGATTCCGATCGCAGGTGGCGCGTACAAATGGGCGAGACAGCTCGGAGGCGCCACCACCGGCACGTACGCCG
>CABVRV010000098.1 GCA_902500755.1 uncultured Nitrospira sp. | reverse complement strand
CCAGTTTTTTTGTGGCATGCTCGTGACTCCTTCGAGACATCATACCAAAAGTTTTGGTGATGCATAGTCCCCACTCAGCACAACGGCCAGCGTGAGTTTGTGCACTCGCTCACCGAAGGTTGCCTTGATGATATTGGGGTTGACAGCTGGACTGACCATGGGACATATGGTAGATGCCTTAAGGAAATACAGTACGACAATGAAAGTTCGACATAACGTCACGTCCACAAGGAGGAGCTGATCATGGGATTGATGGATCAATTGGGACAAGCCGTGGGTGGAATGATGGGAGGCCAAAGCGGTCAGAATCCGCTTCTACAGGCCATTACCGGTCTCCTCGGAAAGGACAGTGGGATTGGGGGGCTGGCCGGCCTCGTTCAGGCATTCCAAAAGAACGGCCTCGGTGAACTCGTCAACTCATGGGTGGGCACAGGGCAAAACCTGCCGGCGACGCCAAGCCAGATTGAACAGGGTCTTGGGAGTGATCTCTTGAAGCAACTTGCCGGCAAAGCAGGACTCTCCTCTGGCGCAGCGAGCTCACAGCTCGCCGGCCTCCTTCCGGACCTTATCGACAAGCTGACACCCAACGGAAAAGTCGAAGCCGGTGGGCTTGATCAGCTGATG
The DNA here is from genome assembly GCA_902500755.1 of uncultured Nitrospira sp. GTDB lineage: Bacteria > Nitrospirota > Nitrospiria > Nitrospirales > Nitrospiraceae > Nitrospira_D. Next base: position 12,184 of record CABVRV010000098.1, on the reverse strand, counting down.
AAACTCGTTCAAGGGAAGATGGGCGCCTGAAGAAGAGCGTACGACGTACGCTTGCCCCTTCGCCCTAAACCCCAATATGCACACGCGGGACCGGCTCGTTGTCTGGATGGCCATCGGGCTGGTCGCGTTATCGGCTTTTTGGGCACTCCGTGAGCCCCCAGCCTCCAAACCAACAGCCAGCCACTCAGCGTCTCCCACTCTCACACCGGAAACGATTCCATTGGTCACGGGTGATGAACCCACCGTCGATATTTTTGCTCGAACTGGTTGTGCAGTCTGCCATGTCATTCCTGGAATTCCTGGTGCCATCGGTCGAGTGGGTCCTCCTTTAGTACTCGGCACGACCGGCATAGAGCGACTCAACGATCCCACCTATCACGGGAATGCCGAGTCCGTGCACGATTACATTGTCGAGTCTGTGTTGGAGCCGCAGCAATTTGTCGTGCGCGGGTACCCGGAACACACGATGCCGAGTTGGTATGGATCGAAGCTGAGCGCGCTGGCACTTGAAAAGATCGCGGCGTATCTTGAACGTCAAACTGAGGCTGAGCTGTCTCCTTGACAGTGCGGCGGGCGAGGACTATCGCTTGCGTATCGGAGTGACGTTCCCAGACCCAGCACCCTGAATCTTAAAGGCGTCTGTCCCCTGCGCTCCCATCTGCTTATCCAGCAACGCGTTCACCGCGTCGTCGCCTTTGAGCCCTTCAAGCTTGATTTTAAGGCGAAGATTATTCGCGCTATCTGCGTTGATCAGCGCCTGCTCCAGTGTAATCTTGTTCGCCTTATACAATTGGAACAACACGTGATCGAAGGTCTGACAGCCCTCGTCCACGCCCTGTTCCATGGCTTCTTTCAGGACATCGACCTCGGCCTTTTTGATGAGATCCTTGACACGGGGTGTATCCAACATGATCTCCAACGCGGGCACCCGCCTGCCGTCGACTGATGGGATAAGTCGTTGGGAAATGATGGCTCGCAAATTCAACGAAAGTTGCAAATAGATCTGAGCATGGCGCTCGACCGGGAAAAAGTTCATGATCCGTTCGATCGCTTGGTTCGCGTTATTCGAGTGGAGCGTCCCGATGCAGAGGTGGCCGGTTTCAGCAAAGGTAATCGCGGCTTCCATCGTTTCCGTATCGCGCACCTCACCGATCAGAATCACATCCGGCGCCTGTCGGAGCGTGTTCTTGAGCGCATTCTGGAAGGTCAAGGTATCGAACCCGACTTCGCGTTGCGTGATGATCGATTTCTTGTGTTGGTGGACGAACTCGATCGGATCTTCCACGGTAATGATATGACCCTGATGGATGGTGTTGCGATGGTCGATCATGGCCGCCAGTGAGGTCGATTTACCGGAACCGGTCGCGCCCACCACGAGCACGAGACCGCGCTTGGTCATCGCAATATCTTTTATGATTGGAGGCAGCTGTAATTGCTCGACGGTCTGAATCTCGGCTTTGATATGGCGGAAGACGAGTCCGACATTGCCTTTTTGCCTGAAGATGTTGACGCGGAACCGCCCCAACTCTTTGTAGTAGAGCGCAAGGTTCATCTCCATCTTTTCTTCGAATTCGCTCCGCTGCTGACCTCGCATGAGCGCCAGTGCCAGCGCCTCAAGTTGCTCATTGGTAAACGGCGGGGCGTCGGTTTGCTGCGTGACCCCATGAATTCGGTAAATCGGTGGGGCATCGACGGTCAAGTACAAGTCCGACGATTCTTGATCCACCATGACCTTGAGGAGACTTCGGACATCCATGGTCATACTCCGCCTGTGTGCCTGCCGCTACGCCGCTCCTGCCACCGGTGTCCCGAACAGGTTGGGGTTCATGCTACGCGATTGCGCTTCGGCTTTATGCACCACTCCACGTGTCGCAAGGTCAAGCAACGCCATATCCATCGTTTGCATGCCGTCTTTTTGGCTGGCCTGCATAATGCCGGGAATTTGATGAAGCTTCGCCTCGCGAATGAGGTTTCGGACGGCTGTGGTCGCAACCATGATTTCCAATGCCGCGACGCGTCCGCCGGTCTTTTTCTTCAACAGGGTTTGTGTGAGCACCGCTTCCAACGCCTCCGAAAGCTGGGTCCGAATTTGGGCTTGCTGCGCCGGCGGAAATGCATCGATGATGCGGTCGATCGTCTTGGGAGCGCTCGACGTATGGAGTGTCCCGAAAACCAAGTGCCCGGTCTCCGCCGCAGTCAAGGCCAGTTGGATCGTTTCAAGATCTCGCATTTCGCCCACGAGCACGATGTCGGGATCTTCGCGAAGCGCCGACTTCAGCGCATTGGCGAACGATAGCGTGTGGACACCAAGCTCCCGTTGATTGACCAGGCACTTTTTTGATTTGTGGACGAACTCGATCGGATCTTCGATGGTGATGATATGGCCTTCAAACGTGCTGTTCAGGTAGTCCACCATCGCGGCAAGGGTGGTGGACTTTCCGGAGCCGGTCGGCCCCGTCACGAGAATCAATCCCTTTTCCTTATCGCAAAGTTGTCGCAGAATCGGCGGCATCCCCAGCTTTTCTAGCGGAAGAATGGTGGTCGGAATATTCCGAAACACCGCTCCCAGCCCTCGCTGCTGCACGAACACGTTGACCCGGAAACGGGCGATATCCCCGAGCTCGAAGGAAAAGTCGCATTCTCGTTTTTCCTCGAAGTTTTTTCGTTGGGAATCGTTCATCATGTCATAGATAAGGGCGTGTGTTTCATCGGGAGTCAGGGGAGGGTGATCGAGCTTTTTCAGATCCCCGTGAATGCGAATCATCGGGGGCTCACTGGCGCTGATATGACAATCGGAGGCACCCTCTTTCACGGAAAACGTGAGCAGCTTGGATATATCCATCGCCCGTGATCCTCTAGTGTTATGGGTTGTGTGTGAGGCGAATGTCTCCTGGGCATCATGCCATAGCGAATCCGGAAAGCAAGAAAATAGGCAGAAGATGCGAGCCAGCGCGGTGAGAATTAGACAAGGCCGGTTTCACGAATCACGATACGGAGCGCATCGAGGGCCTCGTCGATCTGATCAGTCGTGTGCTCCGATGTCACGGTGAAGCGGATCCGACTTGTTCCATCAGGAACCGTCGGTGGGCGAATGGCTGTGGCATACACCCCAAGAGAGAGCAGGCGTTCTGCAAATGATGAGGCAGCAGCGGCATCACCGATCAGAATCGGTAGGATGGGACTGGCGGTCGGCGTAAGACGACAACCGAGATTCTTCAGCCCGTCGAAGAAGCGTTGTCGATTCGTCCACAACCGAGCCCGACGTTCTGGTTCCTGATCAATGACCGTTAATGCGGCCGACGAGGCGGCGGCGACTGCGGGCGGAAGCGCAGTTGCAAACATGAACGGACGGGTGACGTTGATCATGTATTGAACGAGATCCTTCGGTCCCACAAGGAACGCGCCATGGCTGCCTAAGGCCTTGCTCAGTGTGCCCATATGAAAGGGAATCCGGCGCTCCAAACCAAAGTGTTCAACAGTGCCTCGGCCGGTTGCTCCCATGATGCCGGTTCCATGCGCGTCATCGACATACACCGTTGCCCCGTATCGTTCGGCAAGCGAGACCAGGTCAGGCAAAGGGGCAAGATCGCCATCCATGCTGAATACCCCTTCGGTGATGATGAGGGTGGGGCGATCCGTCGTACGGCGTCGAAGTAATGACTCAACATGATTGCAGTCGCCATGGCGGAAGACTCGAAAATCTGCCCGGCTCAATCGACAGGCATCGATCACGCTGGCATGACACAGTCGATCGGCCAGGATAAGACCGCCGCTCTCAATGAGGGTCGGAATAATTCCAAGGTTCGCTATGTAACCGGCTCCAAACAGCAGGGCGGCTTCCGTTCCTTTAAACCTCGCAAGAGTCGTCTCCAGGTGCGTATGGGGAGGTAACGTCCCGCTGACCAAGCGTGAAGCGCCGGACCCCACACCATACTGTTCCGTCGCCGTGATCGCGGCGCGCACGACCTCAGGATGGTTCGAGAGGCCAAGGTAATCATTGGAAGAAAGTAAGATGACCTCACGTCCTCTATATTGGACATTCGCTCCGGTAGCCGATTCCAATGGCGCCAGTGTTCTAAGCAACGACCGGGCGGAGAGCTGTTGGAGTTTTTCTCGAAATACGTTGATCCCGACCATGACGTGACATTCCAGTATGTTCTACGTATCCGTGTACCGGATCCGGTCGCATTGACAATGGAAATTCATCCCTAGTATAAAGCAACGGTTCAGCAGCAGAAAGTCAGTTATTAACCATTTTAAACGATGTGATAGATCCTCATGTCTTACCGAATTAAAGTGCCCCCTCGAACGTTGCCGGTTGATGAAGCCCATCTTGTGAGTGGACTTGAGCACTGGGTGCTCGGGCTGAAGCGCTATCGATGGTCCATCATCGTAGGATTCATTCTCGTGTTGTCTACGGCCGGGGGAATATGGGGCGTCTTTTGGTATGACGCGCACAATGCCAGCAAGGCCCAAGAACTCGAGCGAGAGGCCACCCTGCATCTCTTTGCGCGACCGGGCAATGATCCGAAGAAAGCGGAAGCCAACCTGAATGAAGCAATTGCGCTTTACAAGAGGGTGTTGGAAGAATATCCGAGAACGCCGACGGCCCCGCTGGCACAATTTAGTCTTGGGAATGCCTTCCTTCAGTCCAACAATCTCGACTCAGCGATTGAGTCCTATAAACGGTTCATTTCTACGTACGGATCAAATGTTTCGCTCCTCGGTCTCGTCCACCAAAAACTCGGTTACACATATCTTTTGAAGGGGGACGTCGACCAAGCAGCCAAGACCTACTCGACAATACTTGAGATCCCGGGGGCACTGAACCGTGACTATGCGATTTTTGAGCTGGCCAGGCTGGAAGAAAATCGGTCTAGGCCAGACGAAGCACTGAAACGTTATCAAGATCTGATCAAGACGCACCCAGATTCTCCCTTAACAAGCGAAGCGGCGGTGCGCGTGAAGGTCCTCGAGGCAAAGAAAACTTCAGAGCCCGCTACAACCACTGCAGCTCCTAATCCTTCAGCGCCCTCCAAACCATAGGGCGCACTCTTCGGGCAGACACAGGACGGACGACTGCCGCCCTCATATACCCTTTTCATGATTGCCATCTACTATCGGGCGATATTAAGAAGGTCACCAGCTCGAATGACACTACTGGAAAGGTTGTTGCGGGCTTTCAGCGTCCGAATGGGAATACCGGACCGGCGGGAGATCTTCTCAAGCGTATCTCCCCCCTGAACTCGATACCAGCCAGGAGAGCCAGCCTTGCCCTGTCGAGCAGACCGAGCTTGCCGAGTTTGCCGGACCTGAATCTGCTGGGGAGGGAACTTGTAGGTTGGAACTCGATCGAGCAACTTTAACACTTTGGCGCTCGCCCCGACCGGAACCTTCAAATGATAGGCGGTATCATCGGGAGGCGTCGCATCCCGACGAAGTTCGGGATTCAGTAATCGAAGTTCGCTGTACGGAATACCCGTGACGTTGGAGATGGCCCGGAAGTGTAACGGGCGTGTCACGACAACTTCCTCAAACACATGAGGGGCGACGGGAATTTGGTTGAATCCGTACTGGTCGGGGTTGCGCGCAATAATCGTGGCGGCCATGATGCGCGGGACATATTGCTTGGTCTCCCGCCGAATCAGTTTCGTTCTCGAAATCTCTGAAAACGATTCCGCCTGGGCCTTCGTGAGCGCGCGCTGTACCTTGCCTTCTCCTGCGTTATACGCCGCCATCGCCAAGGGCCACGTCCCAAAAAGGTCATATAAGTCCCTGAGATAGCGGGCTGCTGCAATCGTGGACTTAATGGGATCTCGCCGTTCGTCCACGTAATGATCAATGCGCAACCCGTAGATCTTTCCAGTTCCTTTCATAAACTGCCATGGCCCCGTCGCTTTCGCTCGAGAGTAGGCATAGGGATTAAACCCACTTTCGACAAGGGACAGATGCACAAGGTCGCTTGGAAGGTCGAACTCGGCGAAGATATCCTCAACCAACGGGCGATAGCGATTGAGACGCAGAAGCCACTGTTCAAATCGGTCCCGAATCGACGTGTTAAAGAAACGAATGTGGCTTTGGACGGTCTGATCGATGACGACCGGAATGTTATACGCGGTGCCTTGACTCTCCTTACTCACAGCACTCTCTACTGGCTCAACCGACTCCTCTTTGGGCGCATCAGGCGGTGAGGCCGTCAGCTCCGGTTCCAGCTCAGGCTCCAAGGGGACCAGGTTAGGGTCGACATCTTCGCTCTCTTGTGACGCTTCTGTTTCTTCAGGAGGAGTCGCCTCTGCCGAAGTCGACTCTGAAGGAGGCTCGAGAGGAAGAACTTTCTGTGCAACCGACGCCGTCTCCTCAGCCCAACTTTTGGATTGAGCCATAACGACAGCAACACACATCGCCAGGATCACCACGATCCTCGCGCTCACACTCCAGAGAAGGTGTCGTCGGTTCAGCATCATGGATAGCATCAGAGAGGAGCCTATCGATCCAGTGCTAACTTGTCAAGGAATTGGAATAGGCAAAATGTTACCATCCGCCATATTCATAGCCGAGGTTGCAGAGAACTGAATTGCGTCAACCGACGATGTCTTGGGGATCGAAGCCTGCGACGGAAACAGCGAAAGCCCTGATAGCGTCGGCAGTTCAGTCGTTCGATTTCTTGACAGCCTCCCAGCGCAAATGGTAGCGTGCCCCCTCTCCAAACGGCTTATCCCACCAGATTGACATGGTTACTTTGTGGAGGAGGATTGATCGATGCTGAAGCGCTATCTTTTGGCCCCTGGCCCCACGCCTGTGCCCCCCGAGGTCTTACTGGCGATGGCTCGGCCGATGATCCATCATCGCGCACCTGAGTTCGACCCGATTTTCGCTGAGGTCCGAGAAGGACTCAAATGGCTGTTTCAAACACGGAACGATGTCCTGATGTTGGCGGCTTCAGGAACGGGGGGAATGGAAGGCTCGGTTTCAAACTTCTTATCGCCCGGAGACAAAGCTCTCTATGTCAACGGAGGAAAATTTGGGGAGCGCTGGGGCAAGCTCTGTAAGACCTTTGGAATACAGGCAACCGAGATCAAGGTCGAATGGGGACATGCGGTCAATCCACAACAGGTCGCTGATGCCCTCAAGAAAGATCCGTCGATCAAAGCCGTGTATGTACAGGCCAGTGAGACGTCGACCGGAGTGTCCCATGACGTAAAGGCCCTGGGAGAAATTCTCAGGGGTTATGAAAATACCATTTTAGTCGTCGATGCCATTACCGCGTTAGGCGTATTCGATATTAAGACGGATGCATGGGGCCTGGACGTCGTGATCACCGGCTCCCAAAAAGCCTTGATGCTCCCTCCCGGCATGGCGTTTGTCAGTGTCAGCGAGAAGGCCTGGGCCCTGGCCGACAAAGCCAAAAACGCCGCGTTCTATTTCAACTTCAAGAAAGAACGTGAAAGTCAGATCAAGAACCAAACCGCATATACCCCAACCGTCTCGCTCATCATCGGCCTCCAAGAAGTGTTTCGAATGATGAAGGCGGAAGGACTCGACAACATGTTTGTCCGGCAAGGTCGGTTGGCTCGAGCCATGCGCGAAGGCGTGAAGGCCGCCGGAATGACTCTATTTCCAAAAGAATCTCCCAGCGATGCCCTGACGGCCGTATGGGCGCCGGATGGAGTCGACGGGCAGGCGATCTATAAGAACCTCCGTGTGCAGTACGGCATGACGGCAGCCGGCGGCCAGGACCACCTGAAGGGAAAGATCTTCCGGCTCTCTCACATGGGCTATGCTGACTCCTTTGATGTCATCACGGCCTTAGCCGCAACCGAGATGGTCTTAAAAGGACTCGGGCATCCGGTTAAACTGGGAAGCGGCGTCGGAAAAGCCCAAGAACTGTTATTGGCAAAATAACCACGGCGAGGATGACATGGCCGCAGCAGGCATGAAGATTCTGATCAGCGACAGTCTGTCGAAGCAAGGGGTGGAGGCGCTCGAAAAGGCAGGATTCACAGTGGTGGTGAAATCCAAAATGCCGAAGGAGGAGCTCTTCAAAGAGATCAAGGACGCCGACGGTTTGATCGTGCGATCCGGCACGAAGGTCACAGCGGAACTTATTGCTGCTGCCGACAAACTCAAGGTCGTCGGGCGGGCTGGATCAGGCCTGGATAACGTTGATACACCGGCGGCTACACGCCGGGGCATCGTCGTGATGAATACCCCGGGCGGCAATACGGTCACCACCGCTGAGCATACGATGTCGATGATCTGCGCCATGAGCCGACGCATCCCACAGGCGACCGCTTCCGTCAAAGCAGGGAAATGGGAAAAAGACAAATTCATGGGGGTCGAGCTCTACAATAAGGTGCTGGGCATCATCGGCGCCGGGCAGATCGGGAGCCACCTGACCAAGATGGCCCAGGGCATCGGCATGAGTGTCGTCGCGTTCGACCCGTATCTTGCCCCTGAACGAGCCGAGCGGATGGGCGTGACGATGGTAGACCTTGACGAGCTCTTCCGCCGAGCGGACATTATTTCAGTGCATACTCCGCTCACTCCAGAAACACGTGGGATCATCAATGCGCAGGCGATTGCCAAGATGAAACCCGGGGTGCTGATCGCGAACTGCGCCCGTGGCGGCATCATCAATGAAAGCGACTTGTGTGAAGCCTTGAAAACCAGACGTGTGGGCGCCGCCGCCTTTGACGTCTTCGAAGAAGAACCCGTCAAGCCGGACAATCCGCTGCTGGCGTTGGATAACTTCATTTGCACTCCCCACATCGGAGCACAAACGACTGAAGCCCAGGAAAATGTCGCGATCGGCATCGCGGAACAGATCGTCGACTACTTTACGAAAGGTGTCGCGAAAGGGGCCGTCAATATTCCTTCCGTCGCCCCGGAATTATTGCCTCGGCTCCAACCCTTTCTCACACTGGCCGAAAAACTGGGTTCGCTCCAGACGCAACTCGTTCAAGCGGGAACTGAGCGAGTCGTCGTGGAATACAGCGGGGAAGTTGCCACACTCTCGATCGCGCCCTTGACCATCGCGGTCTTAAAAGGCTTGCTCAATCCCATCATGCAGCACCCGGTCAATTATGTGAACGCACCGCTCGTCGCAAAGGAGCGAGGCATCGAAGTCAAAGAAATTAAGAGCACGGATGCAGGAGATTTCACGAGTCTCATACGCGTTCGGGTTGAAGCCGGCAAACTGTCGCACCAGGTAGCAGGGACGCTCTATCACAAGAAAGAGGCCCGAATCACAGAGATCGACCAATTCAAGGTGGAAGTCGTACCGGAAGGACACATGCTGTTCATTCACAATGTCGATCGTCCGGGTGTGATTGGAATGGTCGGAAAGGTCTTGGGGGATCAGGGCATTAACATCCTTCGGATGCAGTGCGCTTTGGAGAAGCGAGGAGGGGATGCCTTACTGATCATCGGCTCCGATACGGAATTTCCATCGTCAGCATTGGACCAAATCCGCTCGAGCTCAAACATTCTGTCCGTCAAGATTGCAAACCTCTCATAATCGGCTCAACATCGGGTTACTATGGCCTCTGCTCCTCCGACGCGTCGTCTTTCTTCGGGGGAGCGTGCTCCATCGCGTGAGCACTCCTTGGTTCCTGTGGGAATGGCTACCATCCTGCCGGAGGCTGCCCGCCATGTCAGGCAACTCGAGTCCGAGCTGCTCGCATACTTCTATCGTTATGGATACGACGAAATTATCCTCCCGACATTCGAGTATTTTGACGTCCTTTCACCAGGCCTTGAGCCTGCACTGCTAGAGAACTCCTACAAGATCGTTGATCGGACGACCGGCCGCATTCTGCTACTGCGACCCGACGTTACCGCACAAATCGCGCGAACGGTTGCAATGGGCATGTTAGGCACTCGCTTGCCGTTACGGTTATCGTACCGGGCAACCGTCTTTCGCTACGAGCCAGAACATGTCGGCCGTGATCGTGAACTCTTTCAAGTCGGAGCGGAACTGATCGGAGCCGATGACCTATCCGCCGATTGTGAAATCATCATGCTGATGATCGAGAGCCTGCGGCAGATCGGATTACCTTCGTTCAAAATTTCACTCGGACACGTTGGGTTTTTCAAAGGACTTCTTGTGGGTGCTGGGCTCTCTGCGGAAGGCCAAAAGCTGGCGGAGCAGGCAGCGGCCAGAAAGGATTTCCCCTGGCTGGGAGAAATTCTCGTGCGGGAGCGAGTCGGCAAGCGATCCGCGCAGACAATTTTAGATGCGTTGGAACTATGCGGAAAAGCGGAGGTCCTCTCAAAAGGGCGCGCCTTGGCCAGAGGCGAACAACCACTCGTCCAAGCATTGGACCGATTGACTCAGGTTTACGAGTTACTCTGCTCGATGGGGTTCCAGGATGTCGTGCTGCTGGACTTAGGAGAGTTCAGAGGATTCGATTATTACGATGGGATTGTCTTTGATGTCTTCACGGACGGGATTGGGATAGAGCTAGGCGGTGGCGGGCGCTACGACCACCTAATTGGACGCTTTGGTCGTGACATTCCATCGACCGGCTTTGCACTCAACGTTGATCGGCTCTTCCGTGGGCTGAACCTCGTCGACACCCCCCGGACGACGACGTCAGTGGTCCTGGTGGTCGGTCCTGTTACGATGACGAAGGAACTCGTATCTGTCACACGACAATTACGCCAGGCGGGTGTTCGTGTGATTCAACGAGCCGTGACAGCATCGGGCCAAGATCTAGTCGGTGCGGCCGCCGATGCTGGACTCGACGCCGAAATCCCCACCACCGTCGTGATGGGAGCGGGCCAACCGAATCGTGAGCACGTTGTCGTACTCTCCCGACGACAGATGGATGAGGGGAGAGCCGGCCGTTCTCCTCTTCACAAGAAAACGATGTCGATGAGTGATCTTATTGCCAGCCTACGCACTGGCCGAAAAGGGGTGTCGTGAAAGCCGCCGGCACGGTTGATCTCTCTCAACCCAAGCTTCCGCCGCAGAATCTGGAGGCAGAACAGTCTGTGCTTGGCGCCATCCTCCTTGATAACGCAGCGATGCCGAAGGCGATGGAACTGCTCGTCGAAGAAGATTTCTATCGGACGGCTCACAAACGAATCTATCAAGCCATGCTGGAATTATCCGACACCGGCGAAGTGATCGATCAAATCACGTTGACCGAACGGCTCAAGTCACGCGGAGAGCTGGAGGCGGTCGGAGGCGCCTCCTATCTCGCGGAACTTGTCCAGATTGTTCCAAGTTCAGCCAACATTCGATACCACTGCAAGATCGTCCGCGATAAGGCAGTGGCTCGTCAGCTGATTAGCACCTCAACGGAAGTGTTGACCAGGGGGTATGAAGGGACGGCTTCCATCGACGACCTGCTCGATTTCGCCGAACGATCGGTCTTCAGCATCGCGCAAGGCAAGCTCGATCGTGCGTTCAGTCCGATCAGTCAGGTCATCAAAGAAAGTCTGGATGTCATTGATAAGCTGTCGAAACGAAAAGAACACGTCACGGGGGTCCCGACCGGCTACTATGACCTCGACGATATTACGGCCGGGCTTCAAGCGTCCGACTTGGTGGTGGTGGCCGGACGTCCCAGCATGGGCAAGACGAGCCTGGCATTAGGGTTTGCCGCCCATGCCGCCATCCATGCCGATACCGTCGTCGGCATTTTCAGTCTGGAAATGTCCAAGCCGCAGATCGTGCTGCGCATGCTCAGCTCTGAAGCGCGGGTAGATTCACATGCACTACGAACGGGCAAGCTTCAAAAAGAAGATTGGTGGCGGTTGGCAGAAGCCGCAGGACGGTTGGAGCAGGCACCGATCTTCATCGATGACACCGGTGGGATTACCGTTCAACAGATGCGAGGCAAAGCTCGCCGACTCAAAGCTGAAAAAGGCCTCGATCTGCTCATCGTGGATTATTTGCAGCTCATGCAAGGCCGAAGCGATTCTGAATCCCGTCAGCAGGAAATCTCCGACATCTCCCGCTCGTTGAAAGCGTTAGCCAAGGAACTCAATGTGCCTGTGGTCGCCCTGTCGCAGCTGAGCCGGGCCGTGGAGGCGCGCAAGCCTCCGATCCCCATGTTGGCAGACCTCCGTGAGAGCGGGGCCATTGAACAAGATGCCGATGTCGTCATGTTTATCTACCGGGAAGATGTGTACGACCAGAATTCTGAACGTAAGGGAATCGCCGATATCATCGTGA
>CABVRV010000097.1 GCA_902500755.1 uncultured Nitrospira sp. | reverse complement strand
CGCTGTTCGGATTACTCCTGACGACGTCAGCCTGCACACAAGCGGTCTTCACGGCTGGCAATCTGCCGACCCATTTCAGCAACATCACTGTAGTGCATGATAGGGCATACGGACCTGATCCAGCGCAGAAACTCGACATTTATTGAGATCGAGGGCACAGCAACCCTCACCAAGCTCGCTGACGGTCCAGTAGGAATCGGTAGGGAGGTCAGACGAGTGCGAAGGGAACGAAATAGTTTCTGCGACCGCCCCAGCGGGCAAGAGCAACACCGCAGCTATGAAGAAAACGTAGAACTTGCCTGTGCGTGTGATTCCAACAGGCGTCGTCATCGCACGCCTCTTGCCACCCATGCTTCGTCGTAAGCCGTCTTGAGGATCTTGCAGATCTTGCGGGGACCGATGATGGGCAGGTTGGTGCCGAGGGTGCCGCCAGTGGAATTGATTAGGAGGGTCACCTGCACCTTCACACCTGGGAAGTCGGGGTGGGGCGCCGAGGGAAAGTTCATGACGCACCCGGTCATATTAGTGAAGTCGCCTGCGTGCGCCCGATAGATACCCCAGGTGCCCTGGACCCACGTGGCATACGCGACTGGATCGAGCCAGCCGAGGAAGCCATTGTCCATGAGGGCACGAGTGCCGGGCGCGAGGATGTCGCTGGTGAAGCGGAGGTGGGCCAGGAACGTCCCCAGGTCGAGTACCGAGAGAAACCAGCCCGTGGCACCGCACGAAAGGCTCCAGTCGCCGGCATCAATCCCGTTGGTGTCGCCGGGTGGGAAAGGGTAGAGCAGCGTGCGGGTGGTGGAACTCTCGGCCGGTTGGCACTGGTTCTGGGAAATCCCTGCCGGCGCAAGCACACTCTGGGACACATAGTGCTCATAAAGCCCTGCATGGACTGCCTCGGCTCCCATCGTGGCGGCAAGCACGTCCACCAGCGCGCCGTAGACGACTCTCGGAATCAGGACCCGCAGGAGGCTGTAGTTGGCGTTGCGGTAGTTGTGGTTGCCACGCTGACGGTCGTCGCTGCCCAGGGCGACGATGGTCTGGAGACTGGTGTCGGTCTGGGGCACCGAGCCGCCGCCGGCGGTGTCGGCGGGATCGAGACCGCTCGTGTGGGTGAGAAGGTGACGAAAGGTCACCAGATCGAGGTCGTCACCCTGGTCCCAGTCTGCAGGAAGATAGATGCCGATCGTCTCATCGACGGAGATGCCAGCGTCTTGGAGCGCCTTGAGAAGCGCGGTGGCGCTGATCGTCTTGCTGATGCTAGCCGTGTACATTTCTTTGGCCGGAGATTGTGGCCTCTCCATCGGATCGACGGATCGCCGTGCCAGCCCACCGATGCCCTCGGATGAGGTGTGAAGAATCCCGTCACGAGCGATGGCGTAGGCATAGCCAACCGTCTCGCCGTCGAGTGCGCCGCGGATGTTGGTTTCGAGGAGACCAAGGTCAAGCACGATGCCAGCACCGGCGGCAACGAAGGCATCAGCATATGACCCAATGGCGGGGCCGAACAGGCCCTGCGCCACTGCGTCGTCGCCCCGCGTAAGGTGCGCTTGGGCGATGCCAGCCACGCTGGCCTTGGCAGCCATAGCGACCTGGGTTGTGTCGGCAGCGATCCGGCGGGCAGCATCCGCCAATCGCTTCACCACCTCGACCAGTTCCGACGTGTACAGCTTTCCCTGAGACACACGGATGTGGTCCACCTCACGCAGCGCGGCGCCGATTGTCTCGAACACCCGGTCGTGGCGCGGCTCCGGAGCGCTGTACGCCGCGTACGCTCGGCGCAAGTACCGCGCTGCGGCGGCGACGTGCGCCTGTTGTGGTGGGAGCTGGGTGGTGCCATTCCGTTTCAGGTCGAGAGACTCGATGTCAGCAATGAGACCCTGGAGTGCCGTCAACGGAGCCCGAGGATCTCGCTCCTCCTGGGGAGGCAGAATGAATCCTACTGGAACCTGCCGCGTCTGACTGGTCGCAGCGATGGCGGCTTTCAGCTTCGTAATATCTTCAGGACCAGTCTGCACTACCTTTGACTGACCAGCACAGCTCGCGATTCCAACGGTGAGTGCCAGCACCAGAATTGGTACCGCCCAGCTGTCAGGATGTAGAGTAGTTGCGCCGTAGCGTCCTCGACACCATTGGGCAGCCTTCGCCGGAAGAACCGAGAATTGTTTAAAACTGCTGACGATCAAGCAGTCTTCCATTAACAACAGGTTGGAACGCAGCAGCCATGATTTAGTTTTAGTTGCTCTGAACATTTTTCAACTCCATTCGGTAAGCGCTTAGACCATTCGCACTTTCTGAACAGGAATCACAAACCAAGTTTAGGTCGCCAATGAGAATGGCTGTCAAAGGGCGAGTACGACCGCCAGCAATCCACACGTGCTTGGCGGTAGGGCTCAGTCCTACGCACTTGGTGAGCCAAGGGGAGGCTCCGGTCGCTCCTTCCTCGATAGTCCTGAGGAAGGCTACATCAGCATGCCCTCAAAGGATCGGGAATCCTTTCAGACAGCGTGCCTGTTATTTCCTGGCCACCTCAATCTGACCGCCATGTATGCTACTTGACTATTTTCCGTTCCCTAACGTGCTCTACGGCGATACTTTGAACTCGCGCTGAAGAATCGTCGCCAGTTTCAACAGTGCCCCCCGACCCCCCGGCCGTATAGACTGCAATGACGTCGAGCCTCTTCGTGCTTTCGATTACCAAGAATCCGTCGACGATTCCATGCGTTGGTGGCTCAGCGATTTCGAACTTGGCTATCTCGTCGCAACTCACACCAAGAGCCTGGTCCCCTGCCAACTTATCTTCCATGAATTTCGAGATTTGCCCCGGGACCTGTGGTGTGAATTGATTAACAAGAGCAATCTTCTTTCGAAGCCTGACGCTCCGCCCATTGGGGTTGTGGACGTTTACAGTCGTTGCATACGTACCAGGGCGAAACAAGTTGTGCGCTAAAGATGTTCCGGGACGATTGGCACCACATACAAACTTGGCGGCATACTGAAATTGAAACCCGCCTGTAGTTTTCTGCTCGGCAATTGCAGATCCGCTCAGCATCGGTAGAAAAGCCATGGACAAGGTGAAAAACCAATTCCGGAGTGTTGTCTTCTTCATAAATCGACTCCTTCTAAAGATTGAGGGGGTCAGACCCCGTTCTTTCGGTGGCATTACGGATTTCGACGAAATCCTTGAACAACTCACTCATCGCCTGCCTACTTTTGCTTACTCGCGAATAAGAGTGGAGATGTAAGGAACCATTCGTCTCCGATTCTGTTGCAAGCTTTGTTTCTGCCACACACAACCCCCTGCTCAAACTGCTAATGACGCTATCATCCTAAAATCCATCCCACGATATAGATCTGATAATTAGCGGGAAACCCGACACCAAGCTCCGTAGCAAACGACCCTGAAAGAGTCGTCGGAGCGGATGATGATGGCCGCATGGCAATCTGTTGTGCCGTAAGTCGACCATCACGTTCTGCGTATACCCGTGCACCACTGTATGGGCTGGCTTCGGTCGGTGCTGCCACCGTGACATAAATGGGTCCCGGTACGGCCTGGCCATTGCTCAAGCTGATCGCTGTAATCTGCACAGACAGAATCGCCCCAACAGCCCCACGTGCGGCAGCGGCTAGTCCACTCAGATTACTCCAGTCCACAGACCATTCTTCATTCGCGACGACATTGGTTCGTTCTACAATCAGCTGCGGTCGTTCCAGGTAATACACGCGTTGTTCGTAGCGGAAATCCGCTGTTCGCACCCGACCTGGAACGCACCAGATCGCGTCCATGAGGAGCTCGGCCCCGAGCTGAGGCCCGCCAGAAAGGGGATGATTAACCTCAATAGTGGCAATGATCTCATCTGTTGATGGGTCCTTACGCAGCTGCAACCACCTTTCTCGAAATCCCTTACCGGGTGGCTCATTCCCAGCTGCAACGAGGTCACCTCCATTCGCGCCCTGAACAGTCACACGAGGACCGACGTTGCTAGCGAAGTAATTGATGTCGTGGCAGCTAATATTCTTGTAGCGAAAGCCGATCGTAACCCACTCCACATCTTCTGGAATAACAATGTGCTTTCGGATGACGCCGGGATTTGTATCTGATGTCCGGGTGATTCGGAGCGTTCTACCGCCGGAGAACACATCCGTTCGTTCTTCCACAACCTCAGCACCGTTGAGCACTTGCCATGCCCCAGAGACGAAACTGGAATCGTACAGGCGAAGGTCATGGTTTTCACTGTACTGACGGTGTGCATGTGCGGCGAAGTGGGTGTGTGCACCGAATGGCGATTCGCTGGCGGCACCAAAGTCCGCCAACGCTTCTGGGGGCACATCTAGGCGGCCAAGCGTTCCTTCGTAGCGATTTGCTCCTAGACGGAGATAGGTTATTCCTGCAGGATCGAGATTCCTAGATGGATACGAGATGTCAAAAATTCGATATGGTCCCGGAGGTGGAGGTGGGTCTTCGCCGTCCTCCGGTGGCGGCGGGGTTGGTTCAAAGTAGCAACCGGACATTTCGCAGGTGGTCCAGGCTTCCGCTCCGGACGCCCGAAAACGGAAGCATGTATTAGCCGATTCTATCGCCACGCTTCGGATGCTTAACGCTTGTGCAGTATCTACATCGATGCCGACTCCGGTACCATCGCCATCTGGCTCGTCAGGAGGCGGAAGACGAAATGCCCAGAACACTCTGCCGCGCTCGATCCAGTTCCCATTGCCATGTCGGTAGCAGCGAACACCGAGCGGGCATTGACTGACAAGAAAGTTAGAAAGCTCATTGTATGCGCTGAACTCAGTGACACCGTCCGACATGTCTACCCCAATGGCAAAATTCCATACCTGGAGGTAGGTCGCGACGTTGAACTGTGACCCAGCAAACGATAAACCGCTACCAATCGGTGAAGTTGGATCCCCTCGTAAGAGCAGATCTCCGACCCGTCCGTAGTTGTCGCCATCTGCAAACCGAATTCCAGACACCTGAGGCTTACCTGATGAGTGGAAGCGAAATTCGAGCACGGTACGCCCGATTCCTGCACCCTGTACATGCACGAACCTCGGAATGGTCAATGCAGCGCGAACTAGCGGGACCAAAAAGCCTATTTTGAAGTCAATCAGATAGGTTCCCGGAGGAACCCATAACGTTCCACCCGACTGATCGAACGATGCCAGTGCGCCCTGGAAGGCTTGACGGTCGTTTGTCGTTCCGTCGCCGACGGCGCCGAACTCAAGCACGCTCCGGACGTTGTACCTCGGCAGGCCTGCGAAACCGCGGGCCAGACGATTTAACGATCGTAGACTTGCACGAAACTCGTTCGCCACAGCATCGGTAGTGTCCTGAATCTCAGGATCCGCTGCGTAAGTATCAGGATTGTCATGAAGGATATCTGCCACGGCGAGGTCCTCATTATGGCACTATTTCTTCAATCGAAGGGGTCCGATATGGACCTACCAAGGCGAAGATCTGAACCCCTAATCTTGGCACTCCAAAGTACGACGCCCCGCGGCGTCATTATCACATCCCCGAATTTAAAGACCCCCCTTGCTCTCGCTATATTCCGTTTGGTTTCTGCTCACGACAAGTTTCTTTTGAGCATAGCCGTTGGCTGACTGCCGTAGAAAATCTCACGAATCGAGCCCGTGCAACTCACGCACGACTTGTAAGCGTTCGACTTCGCTTGGATAGTTGGTTTCAATGAACAGGGCCATGTTGTCCCAAAGTTCAACATGCGATTGCTCGTTGCCAAGCTGCAAAGCGAATAGCAATGCTTCCATCCAGCGATCTTCGTAGTTGGTGTAAAGGCTATTAGGCACATCGCAATTGACCACGTTCCCATTGAGAGTGCAACTCACACTGAACAAGAGCGACCAGAAGGCTTGAGTGAACGACTTGATGGAATAGCCCTGGTCGGTCACATTAATTGATTGCGCGATCTGGTCCAAATTATTCACGCAGTCCGGGTGTACGACCGTTCCTGCAGCATGACCAATCAGTATCCCGAGATCGCAGGTGCCATTTAGACCCACTGTGGTCAGCTTGTAATCTATGTCTGGATAAAGCTTGCGATGCAGGAACAACGCGAACAGTTGACCGATGATCTCAGCGTTGTCACCGCTAACTCCATGGGCGTTGTAGTTGTCGTAGTAGTGCCCCATTTCATGAAAGAGGATTCTGGTCTGGAACGGAAATGATACTCCCACACCGACCATGCTGATGCGCTGCATCGGGGGACCAGCCTCGGCATTGTCGCAGCTGATAGGGTTGCCGTCCGAATCTCGGCAGTAGAAAACCAGTGGATGAGGAACGGGAAGGTCAAGCGCGTCGACGTCCACCTGAGCAACGAGGAATTCTTCGAATACCCCGGCATGGCTACCTATCCAACTCGAGTTCACCACCGTGACCACGGGTGCTCTGTGAGCAATACTCGAAACATGGGGGTGATGGTTCCAGGTGTATGGGTGAGTACCACCGTGAGTGACGAGGTCTCCCATAAGGGGATCGATCGCAGCCATTGCCTTCTGCGCCTTCACAAAAAGGTCCTGTGCATAAGTCGTAAGGCCAACTGTGCCGTCCGGTTCGATCCCACCATCGAGGAATGATTCTTCGGGCGAGCCTGAAGAACACCGACCGACACTGAAGTGGGATACAGTCGAACCATCAGTACCTTCCCAGTTTGTGACTGCATGGCGAGTTGCGTCACCCATGCGTATGTTTACCCAAGACGGTGGTTGGCAGTCTAAAGCCGGGTGAGGTTCGAAGTGGACTGTATTGTTGAGTTGCTTTGCAGGAAGTCCGTCGTGAAGTACGAGCGTTTGCGTGAACGGATTGTCGTCGAGTTCAAACCCTCGCACCTCCGCTTTAGCCGGCCGATTTTCAATCGACAAGAATGAGCCGGATTCGGCGTCGGCAAGAATCGAACCTTGCAGTTGGCGGCTCAATGAAAAAATCGGTGTGCTGACGTCACCCATAAATGCAACAGTAGAGTTTTTGGCTACAGCGACCTGTCGAATATTGTCGATGATCACGTTGCCTGGCGCGACCTGGCTCGCCCAATGAAATCGCATGGCTTGTACAGCCTGGTTGCGCGTTATTCGATTCTTGTAACCTCGAAACGTCTGCTTCTCGTTGACGAACTTCCCATGAATCTTGACGACATCCGTTTCGTTGGCGACCACCAAGGCGATGTGCTGATCATCGCCATGGATGGGAAGGTCACGGTATTTCTGAGTGAAACGAACAATGGATATGCCCTTGTTCCGAAACGTTTGAGGGCCAAGCGAGAGGTTGCCAAGTCTCGGCTTGACATCTCCAGAAAACCCTAAGGCATGTGGATGTGCAACCGCCCACTGCCGGAGTCCGGCGAGTAGCGACTCTTCGAAAAGCTGTCCTTGAACTTGTTTAATTGAGAACAATGGTTTGCTGTGTTGCGACGAATGTGGTGCAATCGCGCAACCGCCGAGAATCATAGTAGTATTCGCGATGAACACCATGATCGCGATTCGGATATGAAGGCGAAATGGGTCGGCGGCGAATTTGTGCTGAATTCTGTGGTTGGTTCTTTGTGGCATCTGCCATCTCCTACTTGTTAAACCATCAATGGTTTCTGGAACCTTTCCAACTCTCTATTTTTCCATGATGCCGTTAGGGAGCGTTCCAAGCCTCGTCGTATGCATCTCTCAGCACGGCACAGGCGTGGCCGGTGATGTTGTTTCCGCGCGAGTTGATCAGCAACGTAGCCTCCACGGTAGTGGGAAACTTCATGCTGATTCCGGCCTTGGCCACCTCCTGTTCCCGACTATCGAGAAGCACTTCAAGTTCAGCGATCACGCGATACAAGATAGTTACTGGAGCCATCTCATCAGGCGCTTCGGTAAGAGGGACGACCTCGCCGACCGGCGGATTGTGGGCTACAGACGCCTGAATCGCACAAACGAGATTAGCAACGTGCTGAATGTTCGGAGGTTTACACCGCTTTTTAGGTATGCAGTCAGAAGGGTTCTGCTGCGACGGTTTGGCCGCTAAAGTTTTTGAGCCTTGCGCAATACTCGGGTCTACAGAGAATGGCGAGACAGTGCTGGTGAAAAGAGAGCCGCCGAAAGAATTCGTCCCAAGTATTGCGACAAATAGCCCAGTCAGAACAAGCTTCAGCATGTTAAGTAACTTCCCTGGCCGCGAGTGCGGTTCAACTTTGCTGTTTCCGCCAGCTCCAGCGCACCGCGTTGGCTGGCGACAAACACCTCAAACTCAGACTTGCGCTCGTGATGAAAAGAGGCATGACTATTGACTTAGTGTGTCAGTAAGACTTAACGGTTCGTATCATAAACGGATTGGCACGGGGTGTTTCTTCGGTCTTACATTACCCCGTAGAGTACGAAGCTCCAACCGTATGCTGTCGTTGGATACGCACCCCTTAATCTCCGTAGCGAGCCTATCCAAACCTACATCGCGGATAGCTAACTGCAACTCGTCCCCGTCTGGCTGCAGCTCTCCTACGTATGCCATGTCGCCGTTGGCTCGCGTGACAATAACTTCCACCCCCTCTTCAGAAGGGCTAGTCATAATTTGATAACGGACCGTAAATTGCCGCGTCTCTGGTTCTTCAGCGACTATAAGCCCCGCAATCAGATTGCGCGACAGGATACTATCTGTAAAAGCTCCTTGTTTAATTGCCTTGTTCAGAAGGAAGTTAAACTTCGTTCTCCTGCATTCTATTTCAAAACCGGTATTGGGATTGAGCGAGATTCCGTGGGTCAAGCCCTCGGTCGCCTCGATGATTGCTCGAACCCGCTTGCCTTCGACTTCTCTCGCCGTCTGTGTGGACCACTGAATGCCGAAAGGACCGTTTTCATCCTGATCGTCTTCGAGCCCGGATCGAAAAGAGATCGCCAGCTTTGCGAGAGACAATTGCCTTTTGGCGTAATCGGTTTTCAGTTCCGGTAATTCCTTGAGAGAATTAAAAGCTCTCGCTGCGCCCACACGCCCCAACGACTTTATAACCTCGATGCGGACGTTTTCGTCATCGGTGTTTAAATTCCTGATTAACGCCTTTTCAGCTGCATTCTGAGGCATAAGGCTGAGATGGACCGCAGCAGTAGCTCGAATCCTCGTCGTCTCGTTCTTATCCGACACAACGCGCGCAAGTATTTCGCTCGCCTCTGCGGAACTATCGGATCGGGCAAGCGCGTTTACGACCCTTTTCTTATCAATGGGCATGGGCGGGAGTTTCTCACCTCGTATAATCTGCTTCAGGACTGCCACATCGTCTGTCGAAAGCAGATGGAGATCAACGAAACAACCAATCTCGTCGGCCGATATGGCGTGCAACAATTCAGGCGAAAACCCGCTGGCTTTCTGGCGTTTTTTCTTGCCGGTCATGGCCCCTCCTGTCAACAGGACGGTCTGATAGAGCAGTGCGCCTTCATAGTGTCGCCCTGGCTCGGTGTGATGCCCGTACTGTTTGAATCTATCTCTCCGATGCCGTTGTTATTGACATCCGAGCCCATCAGGTTCGTTTTATCGTTGCCATGCGACAAACCGAGATAGTGGCCCACTTCGTGAGCCAGTAACACGCCAGTGAACTGGTCGGTGCTCTTTAATTCCATCACCGCGCCTGTGCGCTCACCTTTCTCATCCTTGTCGCACGGACCGTTTGTGTTGCTCCAGCCGCCCGCATCGGTAACCGTCGTGACGAAGAAGACGTCGATCCCGTCGTTATCGCCCGACCAATCCTCCGTCAGTTCTGTAGCCTCAGAAGCATCGACTTCAATATACCCGCCCGCATCGTCGCTCGGGATGTATTGCCAGTAGAGCTTTCTGACACCTAGACCGACCTGTGCGTAAAGCCCGCGCATCACGTCAACTGCGGCCTGCATCCTGACCGTGTCGTTGACCGTAAACTCTCCCGAGAAATCCGGTTCATGCCCAACCAGGATCAGCGAGAGATTGAACGCCGTATCCTTGATGAGATTTAAGTGGCTCTTGACCGATAGCTGGCGGTCCATCGGCCCCCAAATATATCCGAAGATATCATTCCGTATGGAAATTCGCCCGCTGGCTTCTAGGCAAGAAGCAGCGGTGTTTTTGATGCTGATCGCCATTGCGAAGCCCTCCTGATTGACATTACGTCGCCTGCGCGGCGTCACTGAAGGGCGACTAGGATCTGAATTATTCCGGTCCCGGCCGAGAGCGGCTCAAGTGCTTTTCCGATCACGGCGCCAAATGCACGGGCGGGGTCCGACGCTTTCATTGCCTGCCCGGGAGTAGGCGACGTGGTGAGCAGATCGCCGACCCGAATCGCACCGAAGGCCGCATCAGCCTTGCAGTACACTTTGCCAACGAGTGCCACCGGTAGCCGCGTCTTTCCGGTTTCGCGTCTGTCCAGGCGAATGCCTGGCTTGTACTCGCCGGCCCCAGAAATCACGCCCATGACGGTCCGCTCGTAGGCTTTGCCGGCCTCGTGCAATTCCCCATTCTCATCAATCACCACCACCGTACCGGGTTCGATGTCGGTGCTGTCTGCCACATCGAAATCTTCGGCGCAGTCGGCATTCTGTAAAATGATGTCGCCAGTGCCGCCGTTCAGATGAATGCTCTCATTGCCGTTGTCGTCGCGGCAAATTATGTCGCCCTCATTGCCCTGTGAACCGATACGCAACACCGCGTTTTCGGCGTCGAACTGGAACACCTCGCGGTCCGAGGCATCGCGCACGCTGATGTTGCCTTCATTTCCAGTAGTTCCAACGCGCAGCACCGCGTTGTTGCCGTCCACATGGAAGACCTCACGGTTTTCCCCGTCACGCACGATCAGGTCGCCCTCATTTTCGGTGGTTCCAATGCGTAATACCGCGTTTCCAGCATCGAACTGAAACACCTCACGATCCGAGGCATCGCGCACGCTAATATTGCCTTCGTTGCCAGTGGTGCCGAGACGCATCGATGCACCACCGCCGTCGAGATGCACGGTTGCCTGGGACGTCACATCGATGTCGGCATTCGGAGGAAACAGCAGTAAGTCCCCATCAATGGTGTCCGATCCCCCACACCGAATATTACCGGCGTCTCCGTCGAACCGCATTGTGGTTTGATTATCACGCCCGAACGTAAAACGACCATCGACAATGCTTACATTGAAAGTTGTGTCATTAGCGTTCGGGGAGCTACGCACATTAAAGCTACCGTTGAAGCCGCTTCCGCCGACGCTCATCTCCGCAGTGGGTGCAAACAATGAGCTGACCCGAAGGCGGATGCTCTCGTTGCCCAGTAGAATTTCCGGCCCAGTACCGCTGCTGCTGATCACGACTGCTAGTTGGCCGTTCCCGTCGACCATCCGTAGAGTTCCCGAGCCCTTTGACGCTCCCACCGTCACGCTGGCGTCGCCAGTCACAGGATCTTGGGCTACCAGGCGAATACGAGCAGGTGGCAAATCGCCACCATCATTTTCCTCGGCAGCACCACGTAGCACGATCTCGGCACTCGTGTTGGGAGCCCCACCAGCAAAGATCTTACCGAGACCGCCAATTAGTTCCATAGATACAGGGAAGCCAGGCTCTGGTCGTCTGAAGCGGACATCCATGTTACTGGCGCGGATAGAGATGGCTGATGCGCCGGCCTCCGTGATATCGGTGGCGCCCGATCTAAAAAGGAGGAGGCTACCGTTTGCGTCGTGACCACCGGCAATGATATTGCCAACGCTGTTCACAGCAGGGTCCGCGTCGAGGCGGATTACTGGCTCCTCGGTGCCAGGAATTCTTACATGAAGAAATCGGTTTTCAGTCTCAGGCATTTCAAGAACCTCCCTACATAGATATTGATAATGGGGTCTGGCATGCATATTTACTTATAAACATTGCTGATTCCTTTCCCGTGGTTGTCAACCCCTAGTTGCGAACTTAAGGCTGTGGTGGTACCTCAACACAGTTGCTCTGATTCTCCGTGCATACCACTAAAACAAATCGGCAGATGTCAAAGCCATGGTCTTGATTACAGGCCCAGTACCCTCCCACGACAAGTGGAACGGGCTGAGTGGTCGGTACTCTTGTAATCTTCAGCGACTGGCTGACATCTTTAGGCAGAACCCTAATCGTACCGATCACTGCAGGGCGTTGTGCTTCATAGCGCTTGCCCTCCTCAGCGAGGACTGGGGCCATCATCAACAGGGAAAGGATGGTCATAATAAAACCGAGGCTCTGAAACGTTTTCATGGTCTTATCCTCCTTCTCTACCCAAAGCGTCTAAGGGCCAAGCTCATGGAGCGGCGTCAGCGGCGCTCCGGTGCAGCACCATGTTCGCGAAATGTACAAGCCCGAAACTGCACAGCGGCGCAATACCCTGAATCGATCCTCTATGTTGCCCAAAGATGACACTGGCGATATGCGTGCCATGTGTTGCGGCCGGGCCATGGCCTGCTTCTCCGGAAACAAGAGTTTCAATTCGAACGAGATCAGCGCCAGCTAAGCTCTTGTGCGATAGATCAACCGCCCCATCTAAGAGCGCAATGCATATTCTTGAATCACCTAACGTCTCGCTTCAGAGCTCTTGGAGGCCGAGAATGTCCATATTCACAATTGCCCGAGAATAAACTTGAGAGTCAGTTCGATCCGGATCTCCACTATCGTCGGTCTTATTGTCTACGTGGGCCAGCCACTTGCTACTCCCCCACCGTTTACTCTAACCGCTGCGAGTGCATGGTGCAGGCAAGATCTAGATCAACTTACATACCCAGCTGAGAACGTCTGATTTGGTAAGAACTTGTGAGATGAAGCCGAGAGGTTGAGGGGAAAATGGGAAGATATTATCGTGATTGTCTCGCGAGTGAACGGTCCTAGATTAAGAATCCGTTGAGCTTGCCTCAGCAAATGGACGCATATGCCGGTCTTACAATGCGCCGAAGTGATTGACGTGATTACCCATTGTGAGGATTCCGCACATGTGAGAAGCAATCGCTGGTGCATTTCAACATGTTCCGGCACTGGACGGCGCAAAAAGCCCCATGAATCCGAATCGCCCCTTTCACGCGTCACTCGTAATCGCACGTGAAGAAAGGCAAAACACCTAATCCGGACTTGCTGGAATGATCATCCAAACAGATAGAATGTGTTCAGCGATTGGACGGTCCATCTAACGCCTTTTGGCTGTGTGCCGTGCCTAAACGGTATAAGACTGGTCATGTCCACCTGCTGGTCAGTCCCTGAGATGCTATGGTTGACCTTCCCCCCGGAAATTAGACCATTGGCTTGGCAGTTTGTCTGTGGTGAG
>CABVRV010000096.1 GCA_902500755.1 uncultured Nitrospira sp. | reverse complement strand
TTCGAACCCGTAGGTCGCAGGTTCAATTCCTGCCGGGCGCACCATACAGCCGAGTAAGAACTTCTCACGCGTTTACAACGTCTTAGCACTGTGTTGGCGCAAATAAGCTCGCACTTAATCCGAGTATCCCGCTACAGAAAATTCGTCTAGGCTACGAACCAAATCTAAAAGAGGTAATCCCGTGCGGTGGTTCTGCCGATATAGAAACCAAGCACAGTCTAGAGGTGTATACTGTACATGAGGGGCGATCTGTTTGGACCAGACAATGTCCTTGTTGCGGGCGAGCATTTCAAAAGGCTGATCCGATGAGCCCTGGGTCTGTGAATGCGGATGGCGCAGCTAATCAATCGAGCAAGAGGAGGGTGGTCCCATGATCCCCGTTTTGCACGACGTACGAGCCGCATTTTTCCTTGCAATCGCACTGGCCATGCTCTTGATGATCTGTGCACTCGCTGGTCTAGGAACCGTGCTGCGACCGGTTCGTTGGGCTGAGCGAAAAGACTATCGGTGAGCCAGGGCAGATTTATTCGTTTGTTTCAACCGTCTGTTTGACCGTCCATTCTCATCGTTGCCCATTCAGGGATCGATGATCCCATTTCACTCGCCGTTTGATCAGAGAACTCCCTTCTCCGTCGTGTTGCCAAATATTCAAAATTATTAGGCATCCTTCCATTGATCCGATAACATCCTGTTGAAGCAACAGGTTACAACGGCAGTGCTATATTTTATTCGGAGAGAGAAAGAGTGAGCGTCGGGCAGAGCCCTTCGCTGCGTTGCTGCTCTGAATCGCTGAGTCACTTAATCTGGATGACATATGGAGGAAAGAGTTATGAACAGAGTGGTCGCAATGTCTGGTGTTGTGATGGCCATAGCCGTAATGGTGCTTTCGACTCAAGGGTGTAACAAGAAATGGGTCCAGTCTGACAGCGAAAGCGGATCAGGGAGCACGAGTGCGAAGCTGCCGAATATATCAGGTGGCAGTTCAAGCAAAGAATTGAGCGGGTTTTCTCGTAATCCCTCTGAAGAGCGCCTTGCACAGGATGGATATTCCACAGCTCTGAATCCATCGGGGACTGGTTCTCGTCAACGCGTCGAGCTAACAAGAGAAGAGAAGGCTGCGGCCGAGGCGGGACTACATGACGTCTTCTTTGGCTATGACCAATGGACTTTGTCTGACGAGGGGATGGAAGCGCTCAATCACGACG
This sequence comes from uncultured Nitrospira sp., assembly GCA_902500755.1. GTDB lineage: Bacteria > Nitrospirota > Nitrospiria > Nitrospirales > Nitrospiraceae > Nitrospira_D. The sequence continues at coordinate 12,225 of CABVRV010000096.1, read as the reverse complement.
CCGCGTACCTGAAGGATCATCCGGGAGCGGTGCTGAAAATTGAAGGACATTGCGACGAACGAGGCACCGGTGACTACAATATGGTGTTGGGCGATAAACGCGCCAAGGCCGCTCGCAAGTACCTTACGGAAGTTGGGGTGAATTCCAAACAGGTCGTCATCGTGTCGTACGGCAAAGAGCGTCCCTTCTGCTTCGATCGAGATGAATCTTGTTACCAGCAAAATCGTCGGGATCACATGCTCCTCTCAACTCGATAGGAGGGGCTATGCGGCGAAACAATATTTCGGTGCAGGTGGCCGGCCTTAGGATAGGAGTTTGTCCTTGATAAGACTCAGTTCTCTCTTTAGGTCAGAATCCGCCAAGGAGATCCCGGCCAAGCCTCAGCCAGATGAGCGACGGATCCAGCCGAGATTCACGACGCAATTTCGCAGTACCTTTTCCGGGCACAAGCAGGAGGGGCAGGGGCGAACTCTGGATATTTCTGCCGGCGGTTGTAAGATCGAAAGTGACATGAAAGTCGAGCCGGGATCAAAGTTTGAATGCAGGCTCCATGTTCCTGGCCTTGATTGGCCGCTGCGAATTGACGAAGCGACCGTGCGCTGGATCGATGGGCATAGCTTCGGGATCGCTTTTTCCCGCATTGCTCCGGATGAGTTTGCGAAGCTCAAAGCAGTGCTCTCCGATCTCGAAGGGGACGAGTAGCGTTTCTCAACCTCAATCCCCGCAAGTTCTTCTCTCTCCCAACTGGGTCGCGCTGAAGTCTTTTGATTCTGAACGCCCCCTCCTCTTCGTCTTGCTATCGATGATCCCCCGACGTTGCTTCAAACAAGGTTGACACGGCTACCACAACTGTCACAAAGTACAATTTCGGTGATCGCCCAAACTTGGATTTGTGAGAGGACGACAGAGAAAGGAGTCAGGGGGTGGAACAGAGGTACGCAATTACTGTGAAGTTCTTGGTCGATGCTGATTCCGCAGAAGATGCCGAAGAGATGGTGGAGACGGCCTGTGAAAAGGCCTCGGCGTCATTCCCGGAAATGAGTTACGAAGGAATTGAAGACATTGAGGAGGAAGAAGAGGAGTAGTGGGTTCCGTTCAGTGAACAAACCTACCGTCTACTCGACACACCACACGATGGGAGAGGAGTTACCAAGGGGCTCAGTTGAGAAAGAAGTCGCCATTCTTGCAGGTGGCTGCTTTTGGTGTCTTGAAGCGGTCTATGACCAGGTCAGCGGTGTGGACTCAGTCGAATCCGGTTACATCGGTGGCACCGTAGATAACCCCACATACGAGGCGGTATGCGGAGGCCAGACCGAGCATGCCGAGGCCGTGCGGATCACCTTTGATCCAACGGTGATTTCCTACAAAGAGCTCCTGGAGGTTTTTTTCGCGATTCATGATCCCACGACACTCAATCGACAGGGAAACGACAGAGGGACTCAATACCGCTCCGCGATCTTCTACTGCACTCCGGCACAACGCCAAGCAGCAGAAACCGTGATCAAAGCTTTATCCGACGAACAATTGTACGACGCACCCATCGTCACGCAAGTCGTGCCGGCCACGAAATGGTACGAGGCGGAGTCCTATCATCAGGAGTACTTTGCGCGGAATCCACTCCAAGGGTATTGCCAAGTCGTCGTCGGCCCCAAGGTGGCGAAGTTCCGTAAACAGTTTGCTGCCAGACTGAAGTCGTAAAAAGTTCCTCTCATCATCGGTTGAAAAGCTCAGCCAATAGCTCTCGAATGCTGTCGAACACCGCTGGCTTCTGAAATATTTGGTGGTGTTTTACGCGTACCTCTGCATGAACAGGGCAAAATGGCCATTCCTCGGCCGGATTGCCTTGGACTTCGGCGATAATCGAATGGTCGTCATCAGTATTACGCGTGTGAATGACTATGAGGGGACTATCTGGATCGAGCAAGCAGGTATCGTCCACTCTCTTGAGTTTGCCCGCAGTCGTGTTTTCAATGCGCACTCGCTGTTGTCCGGCGGAAAATACCGTGTCACCCTCGCGCAGCGGCCCCGTTGGGGCAAGTGAGTACAACAGGAAAGGAGCGGTCAGAATAATAGCTGCCACGATACCGATTGACCAGAAAGGAGGTTGGGTCGGTGTTTGATCAGGAGTCGATGACACGTCTTAATGTATCAGTGTATGACCATTGTACATCAGGCCGAAATCGGTGTCAGTCGCTTCACGTCAAGAAAGTCATGTGAGGTAAAGGCTCCCTGTTAGGCGGGCTCCAACAACAATTATTGGGAAGAGCCGATCGCTTTCAGCCAAGCAACGGAAGAAGAATCGAACAGAAAAGAAGGGTCGCTCAAGCCTTCACAAAACAGTCAATTTAGTTTGCGGTTCATGTCGGAGATTGTGCCTTTGAGCATCTTGAACGGGACGATTATCTCTCGCCGTTCTGGTCGTAACAACTTGCTCCAAAAGTCTTTTTGTAACGGAACAATGGCGGCCCTCGGTTCAAAATCTAATCTCGCTTCTTGGGGGGCAATAGGCTGCAGCGGAGCCGATCGGCCATCGGCCGTGTCCCCGATTCCAGGGTCCGGGGCATAGTGAGTTGATGATCGGTAGTTGCCTAGTATGACATGGAGCCCGTCGATGCCCATGAACATCCCGCCTGATGTGACTATCTGGATGATCGCGGTCTGCTGAGTGACTTGATAAAACGTGACGATCTCCTCTGGTGTAGCTGTTCTCAAACCTTTTGCCAATAACGGGGCAAAGAAGTCGATTTCTCCTGTTTTGAACGCTGGATGTCGAGGCGACTCTTCGCCCTTGCCCTTAAACGAAGTAAAGAGATGCGGCTCGTCGATTATCATGCCGGCCAGAACCGCCCTCATCTCATCCGTCGTAATATCGGCAGGATGCAAATGATTGCTACCTACGGTATGGTCTACTTCGAGTCTGACAAAGCGTAACGGATCATCGTGGATAGTTACGGTTGGAAGGCGAATCTGGCAGGAAGGAAGCCCGAGGCACAGTATTGCGCCAAAGAATAGGATCGTACCAGAGTTCCTCATGTTAGCCACTTTAGTTCAAGAGGCGCCATACTGCCTTTTTAAGGTTACAGGAGTGAGTCCACCTACATTTGCCGGATGTGGCCGGCCAGCGTCTCATCCTCATCGCCGTCTTCATGCCCGGACTTGGCCAGCACAGATGGGGGCGGCTGATCTTCTCCAAAGCACACGAAGTCCCGCCGCAACCTTTTTCGCTGAAAGAATTGTCCTCGCTCTGTCTGCACCTTGGTCATCATATGCACAACGAGCTACATAAACTTCTTCGGAAACTGCTTCACCAGGGCAGTCGCTAGCGTATCGGCAATAACGTAAACATGGTGCTCCATCGCTGGCCAGGTCTCTTCCTCGCCAACGTAATCTCCTTGTTGGAATTTGGTGATTTGCGCAACCTGATGGTCGACATGCGTAGCAAATAGAGCTCTAACGGTGCCTTTCGAGAGGTGGGGATTGACCTCACTAAAAAATGTAGCGATCGCTTCGGTATTCGAGGCCAACTGAGCCAGGGCCGCGCCTTGCTGGCCTTTATTTCCGTTTACAGTAGCCTGTGAATATGCCTTAACTTCGCCATAGTGTCTTGTCAGCAGGGTACGGAGCTGACCAGAAGCAGCTTCTCCGTAGAACGGGGCAAACGTCCTTGCCATATCTCTTATATTGGCAACAACAGCCTTTTCCGCAAAGTCCCGAGACCGCAGATCGTTCTTTGCGTTGTCCAAAACCACATTGCGAACCCAGAAGAGTTGTCGCGACCATTCATCACGCAAGACACCCTGGAGATCCGCTTCTGTTACAGGATGAGGAGCCGACACCGAGCTCCAATCGTGCGCACAACTTGCTAACCCGCCGACAGTCAATACTAGTAGGGCCATGGACCAACGAATTTTGTTCATAACGAATCCTTTCCTCAGATAAATGGTAAGTGAACTCAGGTAGCTAAGACAGACAATGACAGCGTCTTCCTGATGCATGCGCACGAATCTGATCCTTTAACGCATCCCCGTATCCAGCATGTAAACACTATGTAAACGGTTGGTAAACAATCATTCAGCTTATACATTGCCACACGCTTGCCTGATTATTAGTAGTAAGGGCGGAGAGCTCTTGGGTTCCGTTCGGCGTAAACGGCACGACGCAATTCATTCCACCAGTCAGCAGGCCCAACCATGAGCACGGGGTGTAGCATCTTCAGTCTACTCTTGCAATTGTATCTCCACAGGGAGCTGAGCGCCTGGTCCGTGAGACTAAGACTGAGTGGCATGTTCATGGGTTTACTTCGTGAGGTCAGTTCGTGGCCCTGTTGTGCCGCCAGCAGGCGAGAGCGTATCAGCTGCGCGAGAATCGCGGGAGCGTGCCCGCCAATAGCTTTCGGATGCTGTCGAACACCGCTGGTTTCTGAAACATTTGGTAGGTTTTTACGATCACCTCTGTGTGAACAGGGCAAAAAGGCCATTCATCGGTCGGATTGCCTTGGACTTCGGCGATGATCGAGCCGTCAGCCGGTGATGTATCGATGACAATCAGAGGACTGTTCGGGTCGAGCAAGCAGGTCTTGTCACGAATTTCCTGGCTTGCTGCGAGTTGCTGAATGCTGACCTGTTGTTGTCCCTCTGAGAAGATGGTGTCACCCTCTCGAATGGGACCGGCGGGTGCCAAAGAATAAAGAATCAGTGGGGCGACTAAAATGAGGATCATCGTTGCAACCATTGACCAAAGCGGAGGTTCCGCCTGATTCCGATTGTGGAGTTGCGATGATTCGCTCATTCTCTTTGTGCATCCATGCGAAGCTTCTTACGGGAGATCACCCACTTGATAATCGATGCACCTCACTAAATCGTAACCAATTTAACAAACGCGTAACAACTCCGTAGCACCACCTTAACGTTCGTGCTCTATACCTCGTCGCGGTTTTCGAAACACGACCAACCTAGAGGGAGGAAGTCGAATGAAGCAATGGTGGTTTGCAGTCAGTCTGTGTCTGTTCGGTCTCGGGTTGATGTTCCAGACCGATCTCGCTCAGGCCAGCGTGGAGGATCTCCTGTACGAGAAGGGGCAGATCACAAAAGAAGAATGGCTCAAGCTCAAGGCCGAGCACGAAAGAGAAGAAGCAATCATTGCAGAGAGGTCAACGGTCAAAAAATGGTTCGACAAGCTCAGCATACGAGGCTATACGCAAATGCGCTATAGTTACCTCCCGGGGAACAAAGATATACGCCTCGATGATTCCGATGTCTCCGTCGGCAATAATACGGGCTTCGGCTTTCGCCGAATCCGCCTGGTCTTTTCAGGCGATATTACCGATTGGCTGTCCTTCTATTTCCAGCCGGATTTCGCAGGTGCAGTCCCGGGTGCCTCACCAGACGCGAATAACTTTGCACAAATTCGCGACGCCTATACCGATATCTTTTTGCCTGTGCCCTTTCTCATGTTCGCGGAAAAGGAACTGCGGATTCGAGCTGGGCAATCCAAGGTCCCGTTTGGGTTCGAAAATCTGCAGTCCAGTCAAAATCGGCTGGCCCTCGACCGGACCGACGCCATCAACAGTGCGGTGCCAAGCGAGCGCGATTTCGGCCTCTTCATCTATTACACGCCGAAGGAAACCAGACAACTATTCCGAAGACTGGTCGATTCAGGTCTCAAAGGAAGTGGAGACTATGGCGTCTTAGGCGTGGGGGTCTATAACGGCCAGGGTACCAATATCTCCGAACGCAATGACAATAAACATATCGTCCTGCATGCCACCTATCCCATGGAATTGCCCTACGGGCAGATCATCCAGTTCGGCGTGGATGCGTACCGCGGGACGTTCGATGTCGCGTCGGGCCCAGGAGTCGTACCGGAAAATAATGGGAACATCCGCGACGAGCGGGTCGGCGTGCATTTTGTGCTCTATCCGCAACCCTTCGGTTTCCAAGCGGAATGGAACTGGGGTCATGGACCGGAGTTGAACGCAACTCAAACAGCTATCCAGGAAGGGAATCTCCAAGGCGGCTACGTCCAGGGGATGTATAAGTGGGACGTGAATAAGCCCTGGTTAACCACGCTGATACCCTATGTACGCTGGCAAGAATACGACGGAGGGAGGAAGAACCGGACCAATGCACCGTTCGCCGTCGTTCGGGAATGGGAACTCGGGCTTGAGTGGCAATTCGGTCGGGCCCTGGAATTCGTAATCGCGTATGCCAGGACCGAACGCACGAATACACGAACGGCGCCCTTTGAAATTCAGGAAGGGGACATTATCCGGACTCAGTTGCAGTGGAACTATTGACGATGGCTGGTCGAGCGTGGTGGATTGGAAAGCGGACAGCCCTTAATCGCATGTGCGAGGACCTGAACCAGTCCGTAAATAACACTCTCGTAACACTCCCGTAATGCGTTGGTAACAAAACAGGATTATTTATGTTTTAGTGATCATGAAAGGACTATTCTTATGAAAATATCGACTGCTAAGCCTGGTCTATCGTGCCTTGTCCTTCTTGGAACTCTTCTTTCCGCCGTCCCATTGGTTCATGCCGATGACGCGATCGTGTTGGACCCGGCCTTGAAGGGGTACCTCAAAGTCAGCGGGGTATCAGGGAATATCAACAGCATCGGGTCAGATACGCTTAACAACCTCATGACGCTGTGGGCCGAAGGATTTCGCAAACAATATCCAAGCGTCAAAATTCAAATCGAAGGGAAGGGATCGAGCACGGCACCTCCGGCCCTGATCGAAGGGACCGCGCAGCTTGGACCAATGTCCCGCGCGATGAAAAATACTGAAATGGATGCCTTCGAAAGAAAGTTCAGGTACAAACCCACCGCATTCCCGGTCGCCATCGACGCGCTGGCTGTCTATGTCAATAAAGACAACCCTGTCCAAGGACTCACGATGGCACAAGTCGATGCGATTTTCTCAAAGACTCGCCGCTTCGGGGCGTCACAAACCCTTGATCGGTGGGGGCAGCTGGGGATTACAGGAGAAGTGGCGGCGTCTCCGATCAGTATCTATGGCCGTAACTCGGCATCCGGCACCTACGGATTTTTCAAGGAGTATGCGCTCAAGAATGGTGACTATAAAGATGAAGTCAAAGAGCAGCCGGGTTCCGCCTCCGTGGTACAAGGTATCACGGAAGATCAAGCTGGTGTTGGTTACAGCGGGATCGGCTATTTAACCTCCGGGGTGCGAGCGCTTCCATTGGCTGAAAAAGAAGGAGCGCCTTTCGTGGAGCCATCGCAGACCAATGCCCTGAACGGATCCTACCCCCTCTGGCGGCATTTGTTGGTCTACGTCAACAAGGCGCCGAATAAACCGCTCGATCCGCTTGTGAAAGAGTTCATCAAGTTCATTTATAGTAAAGAAGGCCAAGCCATTGTCATTAAAGATGGTTTCTTTCCACTCCCCCAGTCTGTGATTGAAAAGGAATTGGCAAAAATCGAATAAGCCTAAGGCCGGCTGTACGGAGTGGGTAGACCGTAAAAGACATATGATCACTCACGATTTCGTGAGAAGTATACAGCTGCAACGTTGGAACCGATCTCGAAAGTCAAAGTATGAACGTACCGCCACTTACTCCGATACCAGTGCTTCAAGGAGACCCCTCCCCAAGCCGGGGTGCAGTGCCGGCCCCGGCCCTTGTGGATGGGCTATTGACTCGACGCCAAATCAGATCAATAACCGATTGGATCACCCGCTTCATTATCAAGACAGGCGGGATCAGCATTATTTTGTGCATTGTGGGGATGTGTACCTTTCTAGTGAAAGAAGTCATCCCACTCTTTCAGCCGTCCCACGCGACCCCGACCGAGCCGATTGCGCTGTCTCCGCTTGAGCGTCCCTCACCCTCAGCCCTCATCGGCATCGACGAGCACCAAGAGCTTGCCTATGTCCTGCGCGGAGACTCGTTGGAGTTTGTCTTCTTAGGGGAAACCACGTCTGCCATCTCAAAGATTCCTTCGCGAGGCTTACTGCCCGATGGCTCGGTCACAGCGCTCGCGCGAGCGCTCGGGAAGGGGCACTCTCTCGCCATGGGGACGGAAGACGGCCGCGTCATCCCCGTGACGGTTGAATTCACTCAGGACTTCCAAGGGAATGCACGTTCGATTGCCCCGTCCGTCACGGTCGGGACTTCGATGAGTGCCGCACCGACTCCGCAACCGATCATCAAGATGGCGTATCAGAGTACAGACTCCGACGTGCGGATTGCCGCGCTGCTTCAAGACCAGCATCTCTGGCTGACGATGAGCCTGAATAGATCCCGCCCCGATGGAACCACCGCGGCTTCGATCACACAGATCGATCTCACGCCTAGCATCCCCGGTCGAGTGACGGCGCTCGCGCTCGCCAGTCGAGCAGAGCTTCTTGCCGTTGGGACGGAAGACGGCAAGGTCTACCACTTCGATCTCCGAGAACCGGCGAAGCCCGGTCTTGTTGAGATAAGTCAGGCTTCCGAACGAAGCGAAGCGATTACCGCGATGGCCTATTTGATGGGTGACCGGAGTCTTGTGGTCGGCGGTTCGTCCGGGCAGATTGCCGTGTGGATGCCCGTGCGGGAACATGCGGCGACCAATACGACCCATATGACACGGATCCATCGGTTTACCCCACATCAGAGTGCGGTCACCGACATCACAATTTCCCAGCGCGATAAGGGATTCATCACAACTGATGCCGGAGGAGAAATCCGTCTGCACCATTCGACGTCTGAACAAACGCTGCTGACATTCGCTCCGCAACAGGGGAGGCTCCGCAATACCTATTTTTCTCCAAAGGCGGATGGTCTGGTCGGTCTAGCTGAAAATAATAAGCTGGTGCATTACCACATTTCGAATCCCTACCCGGAAATCACTTTGACCACCCTGTTTTCCCCCGTGATGTACGAGGGGTATGATCGGCCGGAACTTGTCTGGCAATCCTCAAGCGGGTCGGACGACTTTGAGGCTAAGTTCAGCTTGACCCCGCTGATCTTTGGAACCATTAAAGGGACCATCTATGCCGTGCTCTTGGCGGTTCCGTTGGCGGTATTGGCCGCAATCTACACCGCCATGTTCATGCATCCGGATCTCCGGGCCAAGATCAAGCCCACGATTGAAATCATGGCGGCATTGCCCACCGTGGTGCTTGGATTTCTGGCCGGCCTCTGGTTTGCCCCGGTCCTGGAGCGGAACTTTTCTGCCATGACGGGGATGATCTTGGTGATGCCCGTGGTCATAGCCGTATCCAGCGGACTCTTTCTCTTGCTCCCGGCCTCCCTCAAGCATCGTGTGCGGCCTGGTGTTGAGGCGCTGCTCATGATGCCGATCATCGCTGCCGTGGTCTGGGGGTGCCTTGAGACCAACGCGTGGTGGGAGTCCTTCTTGTTCGATGGTCATTTTAAACTGTGGCTCCAGACCCATCTCGGCCTAAATTATGACCAGCGCAACGCCATTGTCGTCGGTGTGGCCATGGGATTTGCCATCATTCCCATCATCTACAGTATTTCTGAAGAAGCGCTCTCCAATGTTCCGAAGAATCTGATCGCGGGCTCCCTGGCCCTCGGCGCCACGCGGTGGCAAACGCTCACCCATCTCGTCCTGATCTCAGCCAGCCCGGGCATCTTCTCGGCATTGATGATCGGGTTCGGTCGGGCGGTCGGAGAGACCATGATCGTGCTGATGGCGACCGGCAATACGCCGATTATGGATTGGAGTCTCTTCAACGGGTTTAGAACTCTGTCCGCAAATATCGCCGTGGAGATCCCTGAAGCGCCGCATGGAGGGACCTTGTATCGCACGCTCTTTTTGGCGGGGTTACTTCTTTTTGTCGCCACTTTTCTGCTCAATACGGTCGCGGAGCTGGTTCGACAGCGACTTAGAGAGAAATACAGCCAATTCTAGTCGATATGATTGGCACAAGGCGCTATGCCAGGCCGGTGGATAGAGCTCAGTTCTTGGACGCAGGTCTGGAAAATGTTGCGGCACGAGTGATTCAATGAAACTGTGGCTCAGGCATTTCATGGCGAGCGGAGAGCTCTTCATTTGGGGCTGCGGGGCGGGGCTTTCCCTGTCGCTGCTCATGATCGCCGGTCTCCTGGTGCTCATCCTCCTCAACGGGTTCGGGTATTTCTGGCCGGCGGATCTCGTCGAATTGACGCTGAAAGACGGAAAACATGTGATCGGTCAGTTGGCCGGAGAAGAAGTGAGTCCGAAAGGGATCCCGCGAATCAGGATGAAGGTCGGCAATCGTGATCTGTACGGGCTGGACTATCGGTGGATCAACACTGATCAGATCGTCGAACGAGCCACGCCGGCCGATCTCGTGATGGTGGAGCGGCGCGAGTGGGGAAACTTCTATGGACGGCTCCGAGCACTGGTCAAAGAAGACCAGATTGTGGTTGAAGGCTCGGAGGCCGTATGGCAGTCCCTCCCGACCCAGCTTCGACAGGTGGAATCAAGCGAGGCAGAGAGTCCGTACGTGGTGCTCGTTGTCGATGCCAATGGCAGAGAAAAGCCTATTGCGCTCGGCCAAATCATGCGAGTCTTGCGCCCGAACGACCTTTCAAAGATGGAAAAGGTGTGGGTCTATGCCGGAAACCTCTGGATGGTGCTGACCACGGAGCCACGAGAAGCCAACACAGAGGGGGGGATCTTCCCGGCCATTTTCGGCACGGTCATGATGGTGATGATCATGAGCTTCGTCGTGACTCCCTTTGGTGTCATCGGTGCGCTATACCTCAGGGAGTATGCTCGCCAGGGAGTCATCGTGCGAACCGTCCGCATCGCCGTCAATAATCTCGCCGGGGTTCCCTCGATCGTCTTCGGCGTATTTGGGTTGGGGTTTTTCGTCTACGGCGTCGGCGGCACGCTGGATGCCCTGTGGTTCTCCGACCGGTTGCCCACCCCGACATTCGGCACAGGCGGCATCCTATGGGCTTCACTCACGCTGGCGCTCTTGACTGTTCCTGTGGTCATCGTCGCAACTGAGGAGGGACTGGCAGCTGTGCCGAGGGAGTATCGAGAAGGGTCGATTGGCTTGGGCGCCACCAAATGGGAAACCATATGGAAAGTCGTGCTACCGACGGCACTTCCGGGTATTTTGACCGGACTGATCCTGGCCATGGCACGCGCGGCGGGTGAGGTGGCGCCCTTGATGTTGACCGGCGTCGTCAAACTGGCGCCGGCCATGCCGATCGACTGGACATGGCCGTTTATTCACCTGGACCGGAAGTTCATGCATTTAGGGTTTCATATTTACGACGTGGGGTTCCAATCGCCGAACGTCGAGGCAGCCAAGCCCATGGTCTATGTGACGACGTTGGTGTTGATTCTTGTCGTGGTGACGCTTAACCTGACAGGAATTGTCTTGCGAAATCGAATGAGGAGGAAATATGCTGGATCAACAGTATGACGTACTGCCCCGCGTGCCTCCCCCGACACCAGCTTCCTCCCCGCAGAAGGTAAGGAGCATGGAATCGAGCGATTCAAAAGGATTGCCTCAACCCAGTGCGCATGTGAACCCCAAGCTTCGGGTGCAGGGCTTCAATTTTTACTACGGTCCGGTCCAATCGCTCTTCAAAATCGATCTGGAAATTCCCGAACATCAGGTGACCGCGTTCATTGGGCCATCCGGATGTGGGAAATCTACGTTGCTTCGCTGCATGAACCGTCTGAACGATCTCATCGAGGGCGCGCGGCATGAAGGAAATATTCTCCTTGACGATATCGACATTTTTAACCCTGTGATCGATATCACGGACCTACGGAAACGGGTCGGGATGGTATTTCAAAAATCCAACCCGTTCCCCAAATCAATCCATGAAAACGTTGCCTACGGTCCGCGTTTGCAAGGGTTGAAGAACCGGACAGTGCTGGAAGAGATCGTCGAACACAGTCTCCGAGGGGCCGGCTTATGGGAAGAAGTGAAGGACCGATTGCACAAAAGCGCTCTCGGCTTATCCGGTGGTCAGCAGCAACGGCTCTGCATCGCTCGGGCTCTCGCAGTCAAGCCGGACGTCCTTCTCATGGATGAGCCCTGTTCTGCGCTGGACCCGATTGCCACCGCGGTCATCGAAGAATTGTTATTTTCATTGAAAAAAGAGTTGACGGTCGTCATCGTGACGCACAATATGCAACAAGCTGCGCGGGTGTCGGATCAGACGGCATTCATGTACCTCGGCCAATTGGTCGAGTTCGGTCGCACGAAGCAGCTGTTCACGAATCCATCGAAGAAGCAAACGGAAG
>CABVRV010000095.1 GCA_902500755.1 uncultured Nitrospira sp. | reverse complement strand
GGGATCCGCCCTTGTCTTTTACGATCAACCCATCTCATCTCACGGACCAGCCACGCCAGCGTTCTGTTATCTCGTAACCTTCGCTCTCTTTAAAATTTTGAAACAGGCGTCTATATAATCTTTCCTCATCCTGTTGACCGGCGGTATACGTGCATCCACCGCAGACAGGTAGAGCCACCTTATCCTAAACTATTAGTCTTTTGGCTCAGCTCATGCTGCTTCTTATGCACACTTGACGAGATACCGTCCCTCCAGTACAGTTTTCTCAAGGAACCGTACACCCCTAGGTGAGGGAGCACTCGCAGCGTGACAGGCCATCCGCAGCAATCAACCCCCTTTGCTGCCCAAGCCATTCCATTCGATGAATTTCTCGCCTCTGGCAAACTCCCAGAAGGCTATCTTCCGAGCGAGTATGTCGAGCAACAGTTCGTCGAAAGACTCGTGCACTATATCCTGAGTCTTCCGGCTGGGAGTTATAGCATGGCCCAGCTCAGCCAACTCCTTGAACAGCTAGATCCTCGAGGGCAAGTCTTCTTTTTTAAGCGATTAAAGGAAACGAGTCCGGATTGCCTTAAGGATTTTGCGCCTCTGTATTATGGCTTCATGAACGAATTCCATTCTCTCCTCTTCACGTAGCCGGAAAAATACTCCTTGTCCGGTCACCAATCTCATGTATAATTGCGATTCATTCATAGGTAAAGGAGCATCATGAATCCATCGCTACAACGAGGAGTCACCAGTTTTTATAATCTGATTTACGAAGCCCAAACCTTTGCCACCGCAATGGCCAGAATCGATACGGCCGAGCAGGAGCATTACGCGGGTCGTATTGAAGGACTCAATTGGGTGTTAGATCGGTGTCAGGAATTGGAAGATATGGACACCAATCTCACCCCATCATCCCTTCAGAGAATATTGGGAGAGGTGAAATCAGATCTGGAACACGAACTCTCTGTTCAGCGTAGAGAAAAGGGCCGCCGTGCGGATGGACGCGAGGAGGCACTCAATTTTGTGGCAGACTACCTCTCCAGCCTGATCACCGCAACAGAGATCGAATCCGCCAAGACGACTGTCTGAAACTATCTGACCGAGTCGCTCTCGTTCTTCGGGCAAAATCATTCCGGAGACGCCTGCAGGGTTTCTGCTTGTGGATAGGCAAGTGGTACCTGAGCCTTTGCGAGTCGTGGCACAACACTGACCGCCCTATCGCTTGACGCTCAGCCCACCATCCTCATAAAATTAGCGATGCTCCCACCTCGACGAAGACCCTCCACCATGCTTACCGGTCAGCGAATCAATAAGAGTCGACAGCGACCGTCCGCAGATCAGGTCCAACGGCAGTTCGAATCCCTCAAGGCGTCCCTGCTGTTCTGCCCACGCTGCCAGGTAGCCACGCCGACGCGGGAACGCCTTCTTCTGGTTTTGCCCAGCGGAAATCTCTACGAGTACCTTTGTGTTCACTGTGGAACGTCCACAGGATCAAAAACAGAAAATCCAGTGAAGCCGATCCAAATCATTGGACCCTAACCAGGGAGCCCGGTGGTCCTGGTCAGCGGATCAACCGGGGTCACCCTGGGAGGCCTGGATTGGTTCAACAATCAAATCGATTCAGCGTGCAAAAAACAAAAAAGAAAAGTGAAGAGCCTCAGCCGGCTGGCAGAATTTGTTCCATAGGAATGCCTTCTTCGATGAGCATGACAGGAATACGATCACGGATCGGATACAGAATTTTTAGATCTTGGCGAATAAGGCCCCCCTCTATCTGTCCGATCAACAGCCTGTTAGCCTTATTTCGGACGTGGCCCTTTGCAAGCGCAGCATTGACCTTCTGAATTAAGACGGCATCAGCAAGACTCACGGCCTGCTTGGTCTCAGGACAACACAGGATAGCAAGAAGTTCCGGATCAAGACTCATGACATCTAGATATCCAATCAAGTATCTTTAACAGGATAATTCATTCACTCAGAGACCGCAAGGCATTACTCGCAACTCCTATTAGACGATGGGATCTGTTACACTCATTCGGTAGATACCAGAGCTATTTATCATGTTTACTGCATTCTGGAAAACCTGCATAGCTGGTCTGATCGTCATCGTTCCGGCCTCTGCGACCTTCTTAATCCTTTCCACCCTATTTACGACTCTCGACGGTCTTGTAGGGCGGTACATGTATTATACCGTTCCTGGGCTTGGCCTCTTGCTGTTGGTGCTCCTCATCATTCTCGCAGGCATCTGCCTCGATCATGTCGTTGGACAGGACATCTGGACACGCATAGAGCGTCGACTTGAGAAAATCCCTCTGGTGCAGAGCATCTACCTTACCTTAAAGGGCATGACGGACGTTCTGAACTTTCGGTCTCGCTTTGGCCAAAGTAAAGTGGTCGCCTTTCCGTTCCCTCGTGACGGCTGTTGGGCATTAGGCTTTGTCATGGGAATTGCCCCACCTTCCATTCAAGTCGTACCCTCTCAGACCTTGTTCATGGTCTTTGTCCCCACCGCTATCCATCCCTTTACAGGCTTTCTGGCGTTACTCCCAGAACAAGTGCTTCGCCCCGTTAATCTTCCCGTCGAAGACGCAATGAAAATGGAGTTCTCCGCCGGGTTCTACCGCCCTAAGACCGGGTGGCTGAATCCACCGAACCAACAGCCAGTGTAAAGTCTCATGCTTGACACCATCCGTATCCGACGCGCGAAACCAGACGATACGAACACCATCACAGCGTTCAATACAGCCATGGCAATCGAAACCGAACATCGCCATCTTGATCAGGCTAGATTACGAGATGGGATCCGCTCTTTATTATCACATCCCGAATATGGCTTTTATACCATCGCCGAGCATTCAGGCCATGATGTGATCCAGCCCATCGGTCAGCTCATGATCACGTTCGAATGGAGTGATTGGAGGAACGGGGTATTTTGGTGGATCCAGAGTGTATACGTGGTCCCGGACCAGCGCGGTCGGGGAGTCTATCAAGCCATGCATCAGTATATTCTCGCCCAATCCAGAGAAGATCCGCGTGTCTGTGGCATCCGTTTGTATGTCGCCCGAGACAACCAACGCGCGCGCACGGCATACCAACGGGTCGGACTATTCCCTTCTCCGTATGAACTCTATGAACAGGACTTTGTGCTTGGACCGCAAGCATTCAAACGAGAAACGAGGCATCATAATGAAAACTAGACGCTATATGGTTCTCCTCCTGCTTGTTGTGGCCCTCTTCCAAGGCTGCGCGTTCAGTCGAGGGACGTTGGGTGATGACATTAAAGCTGAAGCGGTCTCTCTTATTCAAAAAGGGGTCACCACCAAAGCAGAGATCCTCAATCTCCTGGGCGCACCGGATCGGCTCCTGCAGCTCAATGGTCGGGACGTTTTTCAGTATTATCGATACGACGCCAAAGCAGGCAGTCTCTTGCTGATCCTTCTCAATTTCACGCGTCTGTCCATTAAGAGTGATGACTTGTTTGTCATTCTCAACCGGGATGGGCTCGTTGAAGATATCATCGCATCGAAACGCACAGACAGTTTGCGGTTCAGGTTTTGGCCATTTGGAGAGTAACGTGACCAACGTATGGACAAAGGTTGCAAGTATCCTCATTGGGGCCGTGGTCTGTCTGCCCTTCATTGGCTGCAATGTGGTTCGTGTGACCCTTAATACCTCCCTAACACCAGAGGACGTGGCTTTCATTGTTCCAGGACAAACGACCTTGGCGGACATTGTAGACAAACTAGGGGCACCAGATACCCTCACCAATTCCGAGACAGGAGTGGTCGCGACGTATCGCTTCCTCGACTTGAAATACTCCCGTGTCAACTTCGGTTGGCTGGCAAAACCATGGACCCCGATCGACCCCGATTTGATCTTTTCTCGCACTGGCTTCGGTGTTGATGCCTTCGAAGTCCACTGTAATCAGCAGTGGATCGTGTTGCACCAGGGGTTTCAACGGCACCTCGTCAGACCTCCCTTTCATCCTTATCCCTTCCAGCAATCCCAACGGGTGGGTGGACGCGAATTGCCTACGTCCAATGGCCTAGCTATAATGGCGAGCCATGGATTCGGACATATCCGACCATCAGTCTCATCTGCTCAGTAACGGCGGTTCCGCTTCCTATATCCCGGCCGACAAAGACACGGAGTTTCTCCAACGAGACGAGTTGCGTCCCATTCGAATTGGGCTCGAGCTGCTCAAGCCGGAGCTGATCCAGCGCGAAGAGGGGATTCAATCAACAATCGTCGTCTTCGGCAGCGCGAGGCTTCGCGAGCCGTCCGCCGCCAGACACGGGCTTGCCTTGGTCGAAGAGGAGGCCGCTCGAACACCTAACGATTTCGGTTTGCAACAAAGAGTGGCAATCGCTCGTCGACAGCTGGCTCTCGCCAAATATTATGACGTGGCACGTGAGTTCAGCCGCCTCGTCTCATCGAGCTGTCAAGTCGATGGACGTTGCGACTACGTTATTGTGACCGGAGGTGGACCCGGGATTATGGAAGCCGCAAATCGAGGAGCGGCCGACGTGAACGCCAAATCGATTGGCCTCAACATTACCCTGCCACATGAACAGCACCCAAACCCCTACATCACCCCAAGCCTTAGTTTTCAGTTTCGCTATTTTGCCATCAGGAAAATGCATTTCCTCATCCGAGCCAAGGCGCTCGTCGCGTTTCCCGGAGGCTTCGGCACCATGGACGAGCTGTTCGAGACGCTCACCTTGCTTCAGACCGGTAAAACCGAAAGCGTAATCGTCGTTCTGGTCGGACGGGAGTTTTGGGAACGTCTCATCAACTGGCAACTGCTGGTTGAATGCGGCCTGATCGCACAGCCGGACTTACAACTTTTTCACTATGCCGAGACAGCTCAGGCAATCTGGGACCTCATCTCACGCCACAATGGAGTATCCACCGCATGAAACTCTCATTCTACGGCGCAGCTCGCTCGGTCACGGGCAGCCGACATCTGTTGGAAGTGCCGGGATTCCGGGTCCTATTCGACTGTGGGATGTTCCAAGGCCGACGAGATGAGGCGGTCCGGCGCAACCGCGACCTGGGGTTCGAGCCAAAGTCAATTGGAGCGGTCCTGCTCTCACACGCCCATATCGACCATTCAGGCGCCCTCCCGGTGTTGCCGCGGAAGGGGTTCTCGGGGAAGGTCTACCTCACCAGGGCCTCAGCCGATCTCGCAGGGATCATGCTCGAAGATTCCGCCCGTGTGCAGGAAAACGACTGTCGCTACGTGAACAAGCAGGAAAAGCGGCGTGGAAGAACCTGCATTCAGCCGTTTTACGACGGCGACGACGTCAAAAAGATTGTCAGGCGGTTTGAGGGCCGTCGATACGGAGACCTGCTGAAACTTGCGCCACGCGTCACGGCATCCTTTCACGACGCGGGTCATATCTTAGGATCCGCTGCAGTCCGCGTGAAGTATACGGCTCGTGGGAACACCACGACGGTCTTGTTCAGCGGCGATCTGGGGCGATCCCACATGCCGATCCTACGCGATCCTGAACCGCCGCCGGCCTGCGATATCCTGATTCTGGAGTCCACCTACGGTGACCGACTGCACGAACAGGCCGGCGAGGAGATGAAAAAGAAGGCCCAGGACCTGATCGCCCATGCGCGGCAATACAAGAGCAAGATCATCGTGCCGGCGTTCGCGGTGGGGCGCACACAGGAACTGGTGATGCGCATCAAGGAATTGGTGGGCGAGGGCCGGGTCGAGCCCATTCCCATCTATATCGATTCACCGCTGGCCGACAAAGCTACGGGTGTATTCCGGCGACACCCGGAATGTTATGACGAGGAGACGTTGAAGACCTTTTCTTTCAACAATGATGTCTTTGCCTCGCGCTACATCCACTTTGTCTCGTCGTCCGAGGACAGCAAGCGGCTCAATGCCATGCGAGGGCCCTGTGTCATCATCTCGTCGTCGGGGATGTGCGAGGGCGGTCGTGTCATTCACCACCTGAAACATGCCATTCAGGATGAGGCGAATGTGATCGTGTTCGTCGGCTTTCAAGCCGAACATACCTTGGGCCGCAAGCTGGTCGAGGGTTGGGACGTCGTGCCGATCTTCGGAGTGCCGACGAAGCGCCGCGCGCAGATCGTCAAGTTCAACGGCTTATCCGCCCATGCCGACCGCAATGATCTATTAGCCTACGTCAGAGCGATCAACCCGCTTCCCAGCACCGTGTTCGTCGTGCATGGCGAAGAAAAACAGGCTCTCTCCTTGGGTGCTGCGATCCAAGCGGAACATCTCAAGATCGATGTGCGGATTCCGCACCAGGGCAGCAAGCATGAGGTCTAGAGCAGCGTCTTCATTGCCCACTGCTAGAAGAAGACTGGCGCTGCTGCTCATCCTGTCGTCCGTTGTTGTTCCAATCACAGGATGCCTATCCACGGCAGCGGCTGAGCCGGAACAAGCACGCAAACGGCTGAGAGACTTGGGTGTCGTGGTCGGGCAGTACCAACCTGGCCCCTTCAACGCCATCACCGACGTGGCCGGTGTGAAAGTCGGCCACACGACCCTCATCCAAGGCGACGGGCCGCTCAAACCAGGCCAAGGTCCTATCCGCACCGGTGTCACTGTCGTCATTCCGCGCAACGATATCTGGCACAAGAAAGTTCCAGCCGGGGCCTTTGTCCTGAACGGAACCGGGGAGATGACCGGCCTCCCTTGGGTGGCGGAATCCGGCTTTCTAGAGTATCCCATCGCCCTCACAAACACGCTTAACGTTCCTCGCGTGGCGAACGGCGTCATGAGCTGGATGATCACGCAGTATCCGGAGATCGGGATCTCCGACGACACCTTGACTCCCGTCGTGGCGGAGTGTGACGACAGCCGCTTGAATGACAGTCAGGGGCGGCACGTCTCCGAGCAGGATGTCATCGCTGCGCTTGATAGCGCGACGAGCGGCACGGTCAAAGAAGGCACCGTCGGGGCCGGGACCGGCATGATTTCGTACGGATTCAAAGGCGGCATAGGCACTGCTTCCAGAAAGCTCCCCGAGAACCAAGGAACCTACACCGTCGGTGTTTTGGTCAACGCGAACCACGGCCGTAGGCCGGAACTTGTTGTGAACGGCGTGCCGGTCGGTAAGCTGTACGAAGCACCGGTCCAAGTCTCGGAAACGCAGTCGCCTGGGCAAAGTGAAGGGTCGATCGTCATCGTCATCGCCACCGACGCACCGCTCGATGGCCGCCAGCTCACGCGGCTTGCCAAACGTGCCGCACTGGGACTAGCCCGCACCGGTTCCACCGCCCGCCACGGCAGCGGCGATTTCATGCTGGCCTTCTCCACGGCCAGCGTCATTCCGCACTATCCTAAGGAACCAACCTACGTTCTGACTCATCTTGCCGACACGCATCTCAATCCGCTGTTCACGGCCACCGTCGAGGCGACCGAGGAGGCGGTCTTGAACGCGCTGGCGACCGCGACGACTGTGATTGGGCGAGACAGCCATCAGGTTGAAGCGATCGATCTAGACCGCTTGAAAACAATGGTCATCCGGCCGGCCCAGAACTAACCGATATGCTGTCGTAGCAGGCCTTATCCCGCTTGTCTCCTTCCCACATGCTTGACGAACGCATAACTCCTTCTCTAACTACACCAGCGCCATCATCTCCAATGAGTCGCATGCCCTTGCTATTTCCTGGCTGGTCTCGCTATTCTTCCGACTGATTCCTGTTGATTCCGAACAGGGGAGGCGAGGTCGATGGGTGAATACCAAATCGGCGGCGGCTTGCAACTGCTGACGGCGGTGCAAAAGACCGAGGCCTTCGGCGAGTTCCTGAAAACGAGGATGATCCATGCGCTCGAAACCGAGGATCCGACCGAACTCCACTATCTCCTCGCACAGGTGGACGATTACCACTCCTACCTCTGGCGGTACTATAAAAAACTCGCACAGACTCGATCCCAGCGGATGGATCCAGGGGTCTGATCCCATATTCTCGCCGGGTTCGTCGTCTTTGTTCTGAACAACGAGGTGCTCACGTGCGATTCGCCTCAGCCCTGTCGAAAACGATTGATACCGAGACTGCGGCTCAGGGTGTGGCAGACGGCATTCAGGCGCAGATGGGTAGCGCCTCGATTGATCTCGCATGCCTGTTTTTTTCCGCTCATCATGCTGCACAGGCCGACCTCTTGGCCAACGCCCTCACGCGTGCACTCCGTCCGGAACTCCTCATCGGCTGTAGTGGAGAAGGGGTCATTTCAGGAGCGGAAGAATTGGAAACCACACCGGCCATCACGGTATGGGCTGCGGCGCTCCCGGGCGTTGATCTCTACCCAGTGCGATCTTCCTTTTCTCCCATGCAAGACCAGTTTCACCTCGCTGGATGGCCGGAGCCGGGGGCAGAGGACGCCACCTTCCTCGTGCTGGCCGATCCCTTTACCACCCCAGTCCAGGAGATCCTTGGGTTGTTGGAAGAACGATATCCCCGCGCGAAAGCCTTTGGTGGATTGGCTGGAGGCGGGCAGGAAGCCGGCATGAATCGGCTTGTCTTCAACGATGACGTCCTCGATGGAGGAATGGTCGGGGTTCGTTTGTCAGGGGCCGTGGAGATTCGACCGATCATTTCTCAAGGTTGTCGCCTCATCGGTGAGCGCTTCGTGGTGACGAAAGCCGAACGTAATCTCATTCACGAACTCGGAGGTGAGCCGGCGCTGGAACGGCTGCAAGCTGTGTTCGAATCATTGTCTGATGAGGACCGCCAGCGCGCGCTTCATCTCGGTATTGTCATCGATGAACATCGGAATCGGTTTGAGCGTGATGATTTTCTCATTCGCAATCTGCTCGGCGCCGATCGCACCTCGGGCGCCGTCGCGGTCGGAGAAGTCGTCCAAGAAGGACAAACCGTCCAGTTTCATCTTCGGGACGCCGAATCAGCCAGCGAAGATTTGAATTTCCTCCTCGCCGCAGACCGATCCAGTCGTCAATCTCCTCCTCTCGGCGCGCTGATGTTCAGTTGCTGCGGCCGCGGTCAGGGACTCTTTGGACGGCCGAACCACGATGCGGGGACCGTCGCAGAACAACTGGGTTCGATCCCCATGGCAGGTTTCTTTGCGCAGGGCGAGATCGGCCCCATCGGGCATCGGAACTTTCTCCACGGGTATACCGCCAGCATGGCCCTGTTTGCCGAACGCCCGGCATCATCGAGCCGCAGTTGACCGGGCTTGCCTTCCCGTGCCATACAAAGAATCGGAAGGAGACAACCATGACCTATTTACATCTGGCATCGACCTGCGCGCTCGTTGCTTTAACATTGATCCTGGGAGGAGAAGGTACCATGGCAGCAAGTGGGAATAATTCATCCGGTCAAGAAGTCACGACCTCGTCTGGGCTTAAGTATGTCGATCAGGTCCTCGGGACCGGTGATGTGGCTGTCGCTGGGAAAACGACGACCGTGCACTATACCGGTTGGTTGGAGAACGGCAAAAAGTTCGATAGCTCAGTCGACCGCGGCCAACCGTTTTCGTTCCCTCTTGGCGGTGGACGCGTCATTAGAGGATGGGACGAAGGGGTGGAAGGTATGAAAGTAGGCGGCAAACGCAAACTCACCATCCCGTCAGACCTGGGCTACGGATCTCGCGGTGCTGGCGGGGTCATTCCACCCAACGCAACACTGATTTTCGACGTTGAATTGCTCGGAGTAAAGTAGCGGTACCGTGCAGCACACTCCCCTCATCGCTCAACATCGCATCGCCGGGGCGAAGCTGGTTGATTTCGCAGGATGGGAGATGCCCATCCACTACACCGGCGTGGTGGACGAGTACCAGACCGTCCGCAGCAGGGCGGGGCTCTTCGATGTCAGCCATATGGGACGACTGGTCGTGAGCGGCACAGGGGCGGAATCCTTCCTCCAACGCATGACGACGAATGATCTCGCCGTGCTGAAGCCTATGCAGGCGCACTATTCAATGGTCTGCAATGAGCAGGGCGGGATCCTGGACGATATCTTCGTCTATCGGCTGGAGCGACCCGGGGAATTTCTTTTGTGTGTCAACGCATCCAATCGAGCCGCGATTCTCGCCTGGCTGTTCAAGCACAGGCAGGGACTTTCTGATTGTCACATCCAAGATCGTTCGACGGAAATGGCCCAGATCGCGTTGCAGGGGCCTGCGACACGATCCATTGTGGCGGCGCTGGGTCTGTCGATGTTGGCTCAGCTCAAGCTGAGACAGTCAACGATGGTTCGAATCAGCGGTATGCAATGCCTTGTTGCGCGAACCGGCTATACCGGAGAATTCGGCTATGAGTTCTATGTCTATGGAGACGCTCCTGTTGTCTGGGATGCCTTGTTGGGCGCAGGGAAGGCCTTTGGACTCAAACCGGCCGGGCTCGGTGCGAGAGACCTTCTTCGTCTCGAGATGGGGTACCTGCTCTACGGGAACGATATCGACGAACGAACAACGCCCATCGAGGCAGGAGTGGAATGGGCGGTGAGCGTTGAGAAAGGCGAGTTTCTCGGGAAGCCGGTGCTTGCAAAACAACAGAAAGAGGGACCGCCTCGGCGCTTCATCGGATTTGAGCTGTTGGAAAAAGGCGTGCCTCGTCATGGATTTACAATGGTGACCTCGTCGTCCGAACCGATCGGAGAAGTAACCAGCGGCAACTTGTCACCACTTCTCCAAAAGGGGATCGGCTTGGGCTATGTACGTTCACAATATGCAACACTCGAGACCGGCATCATGATCGATATCCGGGGGAAACTGGTCCCAGCGAGGATCGTGAAGCCTCCATTTTATAAGCGTCCCTCACCGTAATTGAGACCGGTCCTATCAGCCGTGATCGGAACACGGGACGGCGATGACACGTAGCTAAGGAAACACAGCGCATGGTTCGCAATATCTATACGGGGAAGGTCGTCACGCTGAACGTGGATACCGTGCAGTTACCGAATGGTTTCACGGTGGATCTCGAAACCATCCGCCATCCAGGAGCGTCCGCGGTTGTTCCGATCAAGGACGATGGAGCCGTCGTCTTAATTCGACAGTTCCGGCACGCAGCCGGAGGCTTCATCTACGAAATTCCAGCCGGCAAACTGGACCGGGGTGAAGATCCCTTGAATTGCGCCGCGAGAGAACTGGAGGAAGAGGTCGGCTATCGCGCGGCATCGTTTCACTTACTTTCCAGTATCTTCACGGCGCCAGGGTTTGCCGACGAGGTGATCCATATCTACAAGGCCATCGGGCTGACAAAAGGGCAGCAGCACCTGGATCGGGACGAAGTATTGGAAATCGTCGAAATGCCGTTGGACCAAGCAATCGAAAAAATTCAGGACGGCACCATCCGAGACGGGAAAACGATTATCGGCTTACAGGCCGTCTATATACAGAATGTAAACGGTCGACTCTAGCCACTGGAAGAAGACTCATTGGTCTTGTGCGAGACCGAAGGTAGAAACCCAGGTAACTTTGCTTGCGAAATAGTAAGGGGGTACTTCCGTGAGGAAGTACCCCCTGTCCACCAATTTTTTATGAAAGGAGCGGGATTCTTACTTTCCGCCCTTGTCCTTCTTCTCGCCGAAGGTGTCCGCGTGGCCACCTTTCTTCTCTTCCTTCTTGTCACCGAAGATGTCATCGGCCTTGCCGCCATCTTTCTTCTTGTCAGCAAACACCACGACATGGCCGCCCTTCTTCTCTTCCTTCTTCTCGCCAGCGAAAGAAGGAGCGCTGAAGGTCACTGCCACCGCCACTGCCATAACTGCCATCAACATGGTCTTCATAACTAAATCCTCCATTAAGTTAAAAAATGTGTACCGGCTATTCGGCACGTATATGAGTACACAGCAAGCTTGGTGCCGTTGTGAGTGATCAAAAAGAGATGTGGGTCTTCATCTGTAGAATCAATAATTTACCGAGTCGCTCTCATGAAGATGCGAAGGGTTTTCCCTGCAGAATTCTGTGGCGGAATGGCGTGAATTTTTACTAAACTGCCTCAGGGGATACGCTGACTCATCGCCATCCCATCGGTTCACAGCTGGGCCCAATCGTGCTATCTTCGGTGCCCAGACGTTCAAATGGGTTTTGGTTATAACCGCTGAAACGTCGATCGTCACTCTCGTGCTATCGCATGTGTCCTGTACTTCACGAGAGAGACGAAAGATACGCGACGCATCACCTCGGACTGAGCGATCGCGATCTTTTAACCAAGGAGAGCAGTGCCCATGTTATTACAGGGGAAAAAAGGACTCATCATCGGCGTGGCCAACAAGCACAGCATCGCGTGGGCGATTGCTCAGTCGGTAGCCGGCCAGGGAGCGCAACTCTTCTTCAATTACCAGAACGAGCGACTCAAACAGAATGTGGAAGAGCTGGCTGCGACGTTGCCCGGTGCCAAATCGTTCCCCTGCGATGTGAGTCATGATGGAGAGATTGCGTCGCTTATGCAGCAGGTGAAGAAAGATTTCGGGCAGATTGATTTTCTTGTCCATTCATTGGCATTCGCTCCCCGCGAGGAGCTATCCGGTCAATTTGTGAATACCACCCGACAGGGCTTTGCGATGGCTCTCGACATCAGCGCCTACTCTCTGGTGGCCGTCACGAAGGCGGCATTGCCCTTGATGACCGCAGGAGGCTCAGTGGTGACCCTGACGTATCTCGGTAGCGAGCGCGTCGTTCCACACTACAATGTGATGGGTGTCGCGAAAGCAGCGCTTGAAGCGACCGTGCGGTATCTGGCGTACGATCTCGGCCCGCTGAACATCCGTGTGAATGCGATCTCTGCCGGACCCATCAAGACATTGGCCGCACGGGGTGTCTCGGGCATTACCAAGATGGTGGATCTCCACAAAGAGACGGCCCCGCTTCGTCGCGCCACCGAACAGGGCGAGGTTGGCGACACGGCGTTGTTCTTGGTAAGCTCATTGGGACGGGGTATTACAGGAGAAGTGGTTTACGTGGATGGAGGATTCAACATTCTCGGGATGGTCGCTCCTGCCGAACCGGCAAATGCCTGAGCGATAGCCAGCCGAATACCAGCTCAACCCTAGCTGACTTCAGGAAGACATTGTGTTCCTCTCTGTTCACAGGCTTGCTCCAACTTGTTCATGCGCCGGCGGTCGGCGTGAAGTCATATGAGTTGCCCATGAGTTGTTTTAGTTTATCAAATGGTTATGAGGCTTCTTCATGCAGCTTGGTTGGCACTGAGTTTGCTGTTTCATCAGCCGTTTTCTCGTAAGATCTACCTCTACAATCGGATTTGGATACGATGCCGATCAAGTTCTTCATAGGGGTCGCGATCGCCGTAGGCAGCATGCTCTTGATGCCGATGCCGTCGCGAGCGGTGGATGCCGGTTCATCGCTTGCCAAGCAGGCCCTCGAACAATGCAATCAGGGGAGGCTGGCCAAAGATCGAGACAAGCGCCGCGCTCATTTTCAGCAAGGACAGCGTCTAGGCGAGCAGGCGGTTGCCTCGGATAAAGGGAGCGCTGAAGCCCACTTTGCACTGTTTTGCAATCTGGGAGAGCTGCTCCGTGTCGACGGTGAATCCCTCACGTCGCTCTTCGGGCTCCGCCGCATGA
>CABVRV010000094.1 GCA_902500755.1 uncultured Nitrospira sp. | reverse complement strand
ACGCAATAGTCACAGCGGTGACCGTTTCACTCACCATGGAGGTCTGACGATGCCTGGCTTACCCAGCTTTTCACAGCTTGACGCCTCTGACACCGTGTTGTTGTACAAACGCCGATCGAATGGAACGTGGCGACGCTTGGTGCGTCGCCGCGCCTATCTCTTCAATTTCACCAGGATGTGCGAAAGCTTCGGCACCGGTACATACTTGATCCGTATGGTGCGACGAACAGGGATCTATCGCCTGCGTTGTCGCATCACGGGTGGCCGGGTTCTCAAGAGACAACCGTGGAAGGCGCATTATGACTGATGCAGAAACGAGCAGCGTCACACCTCATACCCCGGGGAATGCATTCGGGAATGCCGACACCGACGGGAGTCGGTGAGGGATAGGCGCTATGAAGACCTATTGGGACATCCGTCAATTGGCCAATTATCTGAACGTGAAACCGGCCACGCTCTATGCCTGGGCGGCTCAGGGGAAGATTCCGAGCCACAAGCTCAACGGGCTGCTGCGGTTTCGTGAAGATGAGATCGACCAATGGCTGGAGTCCTGTCGAGTCGAGAGCCGATCACCCGATAGCATGCCCAGAAAGCCCCAGCAACGCCCCGTAAGCAACGTAGATGCCCTGATTGAGCGAGCCAAGCGTGCTGTCTATACTCCCAAGCGGGGAAACCAGCATAGCGAGCCCATTCAGAAGGGAGATGTAGAATGGGACTCGTAAAACGAGGGAACGTCTGGTGGATGGATGTGATGTATCAGGGATCGCGGATTCGGCGATCCACGGGCACGGGAGACAAACGGCTGGCGGAAGCCATTCTTGGGAAAGTGAAGAGCCAGATCATTGAGGGCGTGTTCTTTGACAAGAATCTCGAGCAGGATCGGACCTTCGAGGACATGATGACCCGTTATATGGCAGAACGTTCGATCTTAAAGGCTCCTAAGAGCAAGATCCGGGATGCGACAGCGCTCAAGCATCTCCTCCCAGTGTTCGGGCAGAAGCTGCTTGGACAGATCACGCCGAAGATGCTAGCGGAGTACAAAGTCCAACGGCGGCTCGAAGGGGCAGCACCAGCAACCACGAACAAGGAACTCCAGCTGGTGCGGCACGCCTTCAATCTGGCCATGCGCGAATGGGAATGGTGCAAGGACAACCCCATGCACCGGGTGTCCTTTGAGCAGGTCCGGAACGAAGTGGACCGATGGCTGACTGCCGACGAAGAGGAACGTCTCCTGGCCGCTTCATCGCCCTGGCTTCAAGAGATCATTCGCTTTGCCCTCAATACCGGAATGAGGCAAGGGGAGATCCTGAATCTACTGTGGCAGGATGTGGATTTCGCACGTGGGACGCTCATCGTGATGAAGAGCAAGAACGGCACACGCCGCACCATCCCCTTGAACGCGACCGTGTACGACCTGCTGGCAGCCAAACAGGCTGCAGCAGGCGCATCATCGGGACCCGTGTTCAAGACACCGTTGGGCAATACGCTCCAAGTGCGTTTCCTGGTACGGGAGTTTTGTGAAGCGAGGGATCGGGCAGGGATTCCCGATTTCCGGTTTCACGACATGCGGCACACGTTCGCGACGCGATTGGTGCAACGGGGGATCGATCTCTACAAAGTTCAACGGCTGCTCGGTCATAAGACCGGAACGATGACGCAGCGCTATGCGCATCATTGTCCTGAGAGCTTGCGGGACGGGGTCAACGTGCTGGAGCACCGGCCGCCCATTGACACAAAATTGTCACAATTGGGCGGGTCGATGAAGGCGGGATCTTCGAAGTCGTTGATTTAGTGGTGAGCCGGCTGGGACTCGAACCCAGGGCCCTCGCCTTAAAAGGGCGATGCTCTACCGACTGAGCTACCGGCTCACCGTAGACGATGGGATTTGTAGCCGTCTTTCTGACGCGACAATCGATGACAGTGCCGTATCATAGCATTCACCAACAATAGATGACCATCAACTATTTTCGGGAGCGTTTGGGGCGTCGGCGAGAACAGTCCATGGGATTGCGGAGCATGATGGTTTCTGCGCGTTTGGAACCAGTCGAAATCATGTCGATTCGGCACTGGGCCAACTCTTCGATGCGAGCCAGGTATCGTTTCGCTTCAACCGGAAGTTTGGTGTAGCGGGTGGTCCCTGTTGTGGCTGTCGTCCACCCTTTCATCCGCTGATAGACCGGCACGCAATTGGTCAGCACTTCAAGATCTGCCGGCATGGTTTTATACAGCGTGTTCCCGTGTCTGTAGCCGGTACAGAGCTTGAGCTCCTTACAACCGTCGAGCACGTCGAGCTTGGTCAGCGCCAGCGAGGTGAGGCCATTCACCACCGTCGCATGACGGACGACGACTGAGTCAAACCACCCACAGCGTCTCGCCCGTCCGGTGGTCGATCCAAACTCCCGTCCTCGTTCTTGGAGACCCCGCCCGTCCTCATCGGTCAGTTCGGTCGGAAACGGTCCACTACCCACTCTCGTAGAATACGCCTTCGCAATGCCCATCACCGCGTCGATCATCGTAGGACCCACGCCCGTACCGGTGCAGGCTCCGCCGGCTGCTGCGCTGGACGAGGTGACATAGGGATAGGTGCCGAAGTCCACATCCAGGTTCGTACCTTGGGCGCCCTCAAATATGACCGTTTTGTTTTTCTCGATCGCACGATTCAGCAAGATCGTCGTGTCGACGATATGGCTCTTGAGCCGATCGGCATAACCCATGTATTGATCGAACACTTTGTCGACCTGGAACGTCTCGACCTTATGAAGTCGCTCTAAGAACCAATTCATCTCAACGAGGTTCTCGTCGAGCTTGTTCTTGAACAACTGCGGGTTCAACAGATCACCCACAAGAATCCCAATCCGTGCCATCTTGTCGGCATACGACGGCCCAATCCCCCGCCCGGTTGTCCCAATCTTCCGTGACCCTTTTGACTGTTCGGACGCTCGGTCGATTGCCTTATGGTACGGGAGGATCAAGTGAGCCCGCTGACTGATTACGAAGTTCTTGCCGACTGCAATTCCCTTAGTCTGGAGCTGATCCATCTCTTCGATCAGGGACCCGGGGTCCACGACGACGCCGTTTCCGATGATACAGGTCGTCCCTCGGTATAAGATCCCCGACGGGATGAGGTGAAAAATATAGGTTCCTCGTTCATTAATGACGGTATGTCCGGCATTGGAACCGCCTTGATACCGTACGACAATATCGGCATCGCGGGCTAAGATATCGACGATCTTGCCCTTGCCTTCGTCGCCCCATTGAGCCCCGATGATAACGAGATTGCCCATAACTAGTGGAAGCCCCCCAGCCTGTCTCGGCACGAAAAAATGGCTCTGACCGGATGAGGAGATCAGAGCCAACGGCCCCATGGTAGGTGCGACCTCTCTTTTTGTCAAGCCGGTTGTTGAGATACTTCGCATTCCATGCTGTACGTGGGTCCAGCGCGCGGTGCGGTCGCGATTGGTTGATTGACTGCCTCTCATCTGCATGTTAGCATGCAACTCATTGCTTCAACGCCGCAATTTTCCCTATTCACTTCGATTTGAACATTTCCCAGGTGGGGCTGTGGCGCAGTTGGGAGCGCGCGTGAATGGCATTCACGAGGTCGCCGGTTCAATCCCGGCCAGCTCCACCAAATAGCACTGTGTGTAGACCTCGGCTCTGTGAAGGTTTTGTTGCTTGAGTCAGCGGTAAACGCGTTCGGGGTTGAGTTAGGATTCTCGAATGTACGCTCTGATGAATTTTCTCACGTTGCCTCGCCTCCCGACCTGCTAGTTATTCAACCTATTCGCGTTCCTTTTCATTGACCTAGTCGCTCCATTTTACACGGAAGGTTTGTGCCGATGCTCCAAATCGAGTCAATCCATAAGCAATATTCCACCAAAGTGCTGCTCACCGACGCCTCTGCTCATCTTCGCCCCAATTCACGTGTGGGGCTTGTTGGACCCAACGGTGCTGGAAAGACCACCCTGTTCCGCATGATCCTCGGCGAAGAAGCACCGGACAAGGGCTCGATTCGGAAGCGACCTCGGCTTCGGATCGGCTACCTGCCGCAGGAACTCGAAACCATCACCGGCAAGACCGTGCTCGATGCGGCGCATCGCGATGAGTACCCTGAGTATGAAGCCAAACGTATCTTGATGGGGCTAGGGTTTACAGAGGTGGATTTCGATCGTCTCGTCGAGAAACTATCCGGTGGCTATCGGATGCGGGTTGCCCTCGCGCATCTCCTTTTATCGAATCCCGACGTGCTGATGCTCGACGAGCCGACGAACCATTTGGACAAACCCACTCAGCGATGGTTCGAACAGTTTCTCATTCAATCCGGCATGACGCTTCTGATCATCAGCCACGACACGGCTTTTCTGGATCGAGTGGTGACGCACATCTGGGAACTACGGCACCATACGATTGAAGAGTACCGGGGCAACTACTCACTGTTTTGCAAGCTGAAAGAGGAAAAGGATACTCAATTACATGCCTCGGCGGCTCGCCAGTCCAAAGAGATCGCGCGGGTTCAAAAATTCGTCGATCGCTTCCGGTACCAGGCCAACAAGGCCAGCCAGGTTCAATCGCGCCTTAAGCAACTCGAAAAGGTAAAACGGATTGAAATTCAGCGAGACCCGAAACGCGTCAAATTTCGGTTTCCGCTTCCATCTGCCAGCGGCCGTCAGGTGTTGGATTTGGCTGGAGCCAGTAAGCGCTATGGCGAAAAGGTGGTCTACAAGACGCTCGACTTTTCCGTGGAGCGAGGACAACGCGTCGCACTGGTAGGAGAAAATGGCGCGGGGAAGAGTACCCTCTTAAAGATGCTCGCCGGTGTACTCCCTCCCGATACCGGCACCAGGAGCGTCGGTCACGGCGTGTCGCTGCACTATTTCGCGCAGCATCAGGCAGAGACTTTGAACCCAGAGCACTCAGTTCTTGAATCCCTCGAAGAGGTCACCAAACACGCCGAGATGAATTTCTTGCGCGGGATCGCGGGGGCCTTCTTATTCTCTGGCCAGGATCAGAAAAAGCCGGTCAAGGCCTTAAGCGGCGGTGAGCGGAACCGGGTCGCCTTAGCACGCATGCTCGTTGAGCCCGCCAATACCTTGTTGCTCGATGAGCCGACGAACCACTTGGATCCAGCCTCTGTAGATGTACTCACGGACGCATTGGCTGCGTTTCCGGGGACCATCATCTTCATTTCGCATGACCCAACGTTTTTGACGCGAATCGCCACCAGGGTCGTTGAAATCGAGGAGGGGCAGGCTCGGAACTTTATTGGCGACTATGAGTATTATCTCTGGAAGAAGGCCCAGGAGTTCGAATCCATCAAAGAAACGAGCGAGGAGCTGGAAGGCGCATCTCAACCCCCATCTTCGGGCCCGACTCGCGCGATGGCGCAACAAGTCCAGCCAAAAGGGCGAGGTGGCGAGCGTCGTGACCTGACCAAGACCCAGGCCAGATTAGAAAAGCAGGTGTCCCGAGCGGAAGCCGAGGTGACGGAGGCCGAAGCGAAGATCAAGACGCGCGAGGCAGAACTGGCCGATCCGAAACTTTATGAGCAGTTCGATCGCTGGAACGCCTTCCATCAAGAACAGGATGAATGGAAGCGCGACCTCGAGCGACTGACCGCACGCTGGGAGTCACTCTCGGCCGAATTGGAGAACGTGAAGCAACAGCTTGTGGCCTTGGGATAGCGATTAGACGGAGGCTTTGAGAGTTTCTTCGAGATAGTAGTACAGCCAACGGTTCTTTTCTTTCGTCACCAATTCATCCCAGACGACACCGATCAAGAATCCTTTCTTATCCCAGGGTTTGACCCAGGCGACGGTTCCATCAAGCTTCTCCTGTTGCTCCACTCGATCGGAATCCAGGAAGGCAAGCGAGACGGTGACTTTCTCGTTCGGCGGGAAACGATCTTTGGTGTGGAGCCCGGCTCCGATCTTGTTCACATTGTCGAGAACGGCGGTGCAGGCCCGCCCTCCACTCTTCGGCGACATCAAGGCAGAGCCAACCAACGTCGCCCGCACGAATTTTCTTCGTTCGCTCAAGGCGACCATGCTTGCCGACTGCTTGGTTTCTCCTCGCTTCATTATTCTCTAAGTATAACCGATTAGAACAGAATGTAAAATAGGACAATTGGCCCTATTCCAGAGGCTTTGGGCGGTAGTACCGGCGATCTCTCAGTGCCGGTGGAAGATGAGTTTGGTCCTCCCGAGCCGATGGGTCATCATGAACATAGCGGTAATCCGTTCCATACCCCAGTTCCTTCATCAGGGAGGTCACGGCATTCCGGAGGTGCAGCGGAACACCCAGATTGCCATAGGCTTTCGCATCTTTGAGCGCCTCTATGAGCCCAACATAGGATGCGTTGTCCTTGGGCCGTGATGCCATGTAGGTGGTGCCGTGAGCCAGGTTGATTTGCGCTTCCGGAAGGCCCACAAACTGAACCGCTTGCGCCACCGACGTGGCGACAACGATGGCCAAAGGGTCAGCGTTGCCGATGTCCTCCGATGCAAAGATGACCATCCGACGGGCAATGAATTTTGGATCTTCCCCAGCATCGAGCATACGAGCTAACCAATAGAGCGCCCCGTCCGGATCGGAATCCCGAAGACTTTTAATGTAGGCGGAGATCAGGGTGTAGTGCTCTTCACCAGACTTGTCATAGCGCAACGAGCGAGCGAGTAGTCCAGACTCGACCACCTGCACATCGATCTCTCGGGTTCCATCCGGTCTTGCTTCGCACTGCTCAACGATGAACTCCAATGCCGTCAGGAGTGAGCGCGCATCGCCGTTTCCATAGGAAATGAGTCGCCGTCTGGCTTCCGGTGAGACGCGAGCGTTCTTTCCACCCAATCCAACGGTTTGGTCTCCCAACGCTCGATCGATGATCCCATCCAATGCTGTTTCGTCCAGAGGCTTGAGCACCACGACCAGAGAACGTGACAAGAGAGGGCTGATGACCTCGAAGGAAGGATTTTCGGTGGTCGCGCCGACCAGCACCACCGTGCCGCGCTCCACATGGGGGAGAAACGCATCCTGCTGCGCCTTGTTGAAGCGATGAATTTCGTCCACGAACAACACGGTTTTCTGTTGCTGCAAGGCCAGCCGATGCTCAGCGGCTTTGATGATCTCCCGGAGTTCAGGAATGCCTCCGGTCACTGCAGAAAACGGCACAAAATGAGCCTTAGTATGTCGAGCGATGAGATGTGCAAGTGTGGTTTTTCCGGAACCCGGCGGTCCCCAGAAAATCACCGACGACAGTCGGTCCGCCTCAATCGCCCTTCGCAAGGGACGATCGGGTCCGACAATGTCGTCCTGACCGACAAAATCGGCGAACTCTCGTGGCCGCATGCGTTCTGCGAGAGGCGCAGGTACGTGACGGCCTGTCTCTGATGCCGTGAATAGATCGGGGCGTGCGTCAGGTGCCATCAACATCCCATCTCCGGAAATCGTGGAATTGTATCTGTCCATGAAGGCGTACGCAAATGGGCTCTTGACCACGAGTGCCGTCGATGCTACGAACAGCTTCACTGATGGAGGAACTGGTGCAGGCGAAGATCAACGGGATCTCAATCGCGTATCAGGATCAGGGGAATGGGTTTCCGATCGTCTTTCTACACGCCTTTCCGCTCAGCCGAATGATGTGGGCTCCCCAAGAGGCTGCACTCGCCCAAGATTTTCGGATTGTCACCCTTGATTTGCGTGGGCACGGTGAATCCGATGCGCCGCTCTGGCACTATACCCTCGAGGAAGCCGCCGACGATGTCCGTGGTCTGCTGGATCACTTAGCGATCCCTCACGCGGTCTTCGTCGGACTGTCCATGGGAGGGTACATTCTCTTCGCGTTCTATCGAAGGTACGCTGAGCGTGTAAAAGGATTGGTGTTGGCGGACACCAGAGCCCAGGCAGATACCGCCGAAGGAAAACAGGCCCGGTTTGAGATGGCCCAGATCGCCTGCAAGCAAGGCGCGAGGGCGATCGCCGACATCATGATTCCGAAGTTGCTGAGTCCCGTGACAATTCAGACGAGACCGGAGCTTGTTCAGCGAGTGCGCACGATGATCGAGGGCAATCAGATCAGCGGCATCGCGGGAGACTTGATGGCAATGGCTGCTCGGCCGGATTCACTCTCACTCCTCGGCCAGATCTCCTGTCCTACTCAGGTAATCGTTGGTGAGCGTGATCTTCCGACCCCGCCTTCCGATGCCAAACTTATGGCAGAGAGTATTCCCGATGCCCGTTTAACTATCATCCCTGGAGCCGCTCACCTCACAAACTTGGAGCAGCCTGCGCTGTTTAATGAGACCGTCAGCTCTTTTGTCTCGACTTTAGCGAGTAACCGGCGCGGCTAAACGAACAATGGCTGAGAGCTCACTCTGGATCGCCGATGCTACCGCGTCGGATCAACTTGAGAAATTCCTCGCGTGTCTGTGATTGGCTACGGAACGCCCCCAACATGGAACTGGTGACGGCCACGGTGTTTTGTTTCTCTACTCCGCGCATCATCATGCAGAGATGGCGCGCTTCGACCACCACCCCGACGCCATGCGCGTTCAACTTGGAGCGCAGCGTTTCGGCGATTTGGACCGTCAGACGCTCTTGAACTTGAAGCCGTCTGGCAAAGGTATCCACGATACGCGGAATCTTACTGAGACCCACGACTTTCTTATTCGGTAAATAGCCGACATGGACTCTGCCAAAAAACGGGAGCAGATGGTGCTCGCACATGCTGAAAAAATCGATGTCTTTCACGATGACCATTTCGTCGTATTCGATCGGAAAGAGCGCTCCGTTCAGCAGATGATCAATATTGCGCTGATAGCCTTGTGTCATGAAGGCCAGCGCTTTGGCCACACGCTCAGGCGTCTTGAGCAAACCGTTACGACCCGGTTTTTCTCCAAGCGCGAGCAACACTTCAGTGACCAGCGATTGAAGAGCTGACAGGTCCGCAGGATTTCCGCTCCCGCTGGTGTCTTCCACCGATTCTCGTCCTTTTTCTCTCTTCCGTTGCTTCCTCACTCCGTTCCCCTTCGCGTTGAGGTGACGCCCGCATATTCAAAATAATTGTCTCTCGTCTCGATCACACCGACCTTATGTAAACCGCCGGACGGTAGGATCGGCTCCAAGATATCCCAGATCACTTTGACGAGGTTTTCCCCCGTTGTCGTGAGGTTGGCAAAGGCGGGATCACAATTGAGGTCGAAATGATCGAAACGCTTGATGACCTTCTCGTTGACTACTTGGTCAAGCCGGTCCAGATCGCACTCACCCATAGTCGTTCCACTCTCGACTGTGACCAG
Organism: uncultured Nitrospira sp.; assembly: GCA_902500755.1. Taxonomy (GTDB): domain Bacteria; phylum Nitrospirota; class Nitrospiria; order Nitrospirales; family Nitrospiraceae; genus Nitrospira_D. The sequence goes on along the minus strand of CABVRV010000094.1, from coordinate 4,264 downwards.
CACTACATAGTTATGCCCGTGACCGTTCGGGTTATTACATTTCCCGAACGCTGCCCAATTCTCTGCGGACGAGAGCTGATCGGTGTGAAGTCTATGGGCGGCGCAAAAGCGATAGCGCCTGGTCACATGTACCTGTGGCATACGAGGTGGTATCTCTTGGAGTGAAAGAAACAGCTGGGACCGCTCGAAGTTCGAGGGCCCCAGCCTGGAGGTGCCGTGTCGGCATTTGCTCCGACATTCTCGTAGCGACGCTTACGCGCTAAACGAGCTGCCGCAGCCGCACGTCGTTTTGGCCTGAGGATTCTTGATCGAGAAGCCCGAGCCTTGCACACTGTCCACGTAATCGACTTCGGCGCCCTGCAGTAAGGGAGCGCTCTGTGAATCCATGATGAGTTTCACATTGCCTTTTTCAATGATCGTATCGTCTTCGGCCATTTTGGATTCAAACGCCATTCCGTACTGATAGCCATGGCACCCGCCGCCGCGCACGTACACCCGCAACCCGACCACATCTTTTTCCTCCGCCATCAACTCCTTGATCTTCTGTTCCGCCACCGACGTAATTGTAACCATTGTTGTCCTCCTCTATGTATCGACCTACCCCGCATTCGCGAGTTAGCTAGAATGTTAGTCTAACACCTCTCTCTCGAATATCAACCCCATGCTTCTGTCGCCGTTGTCCTTTGGCTTTCCCATTTGGCTTCCGGGACACGCACGACGACATCGCCCAATACACGCGCCTGGCAGGCCAATCGATGGTGCGGCTCCGTCAACGCTTCCCGATCCAGCAGGTCTTGCTCGTCGAAGTCGATTTCCGAAAGATGCTCGTGCCCTGTCTGGACCTCGACGCGGCAGGTCGTGCAGGAGGCATTCCCTCCACAGTCGTGGTTCAACCGAAAACCCACTTCCTTTGCCGCATCAAGAAGCGAAATATTCTCGTCTACGTCTCCGCTTCGTCCGCTTGAATGGAGGAAGGTCACTCGTGGCATGATATTGCTCCTACGAATGAGCGACGATTCCAACCGGCGCCTCCTGATAGGGACACCGCTGCAGCCGAATATGATCTTCGTATTCGTGCCGGAATAATTTCAGACTACTTTGCACCAAGACCGATGCACCGGTGACCAACGTACAGTATCCGGTTCCTTTCACAAAGCCACAGAGCTGCAACATGCTGTCGAGATCTTTTTGAGTGCCTTGTCCTGCTTCAATTTTCGTCATCAGCGCGGCTAAGTTCATGGTTCCCATCCGACAGGGAGGACATTGACCGCAACTCTCATTCTTGAAAAAATTTGAAAAATGCAGCGTCTTGGCCACCATGCAGGTCGCGTCGTCGACGACGATGACACCGGCTGACCCCAACCCCGTCCCGGCTTTCTTCAACGAATCGAAATCCATGGGAAGATCAAGCTGATCCGCCGTCACCATGGAAAACGCCGGTCCACCCGGAAAGACCGCCTTGACCTTGCGACCATTGGGTAAACCTCCCCCGCATTGTTCGATCAGATCGCGGATCGTCACGCCCATCGGCATCTCATACACACCAGGTCGATTGACCGCTCCGCTCAGCGAAAACATCATCGTCCCTGGACATTTCTCTGTCCCCACCTGTGTGAACCACGAGACGCCCTTGTGGAGAATACGAGGGATGTTGCAGAGCGTCTCCACGTTATTGACGAGGGTCGGCTTTCCATAGAGGCCGAAGTCCGTCGGATAGAACGGGGGCTTCTGCCTTGGCATCGCCGGACGGCCCTGCATCGACTCGAGCATCGCCGTCTCTTCACCCGCCACATAGCTGCCATGGCCGTCAAAGATTTCCAGTTCAATATCGATTCCGCTGCCGAGCACATTCTTCCCAAGGAGTCCCTGTTCTTTTGCTTGGGCCAAGGCTTTTTTCAGATTCTCCTGTTCCTCGTGGTACTCATGATTCACGTAAATGAAGGATGCTTTCGCCTGCACCGTAAACGACGCAATCAAACAGCCCTCGATCAATTGGTGCGGCAACGTCTTCAACAAATGGCGGTCCTTGAACGTGCCGGGTTCGTGTTCGCCGGCATTGCAGACGAAATAGCGCTCTTTCACCCGGTGGTTGAGCACCTTGTCCCACTTGATGCCCGTCGGGAATCCAGCACCACCTCGCCCCCGCAGACCGGACTTCTTCAGCTCATCAATCACTTGATCTGCCTTCAACTCCTTCACACATCGCTTCCAGGCTTCATAGCCACCGATCTTCAGATACCCTTCGATCTCCCAAGGGGCTCCGTCGGTCTTTTGGACAAGGCGTGGTTCGGCAGCCGTAGGCATAACTGTCCTGTCAGTAGGTCCTCAAGGTTGAGGTTGTACTATACGGTGCCGCCTCTTCATCCGTCAAGGCAACGAAGCCGAAATGGGCCTGAATCTCAAGTAGTTAGGGCTAGGGGACTAGTGAGAGCCTGGGTAAAGAGGGCCGGAGGCTCGCTATTAAGCCGATTGTTCACCCGGTTTCTTCTAGAAACGTTCAAATATGGCGGCGGTGATATCGGCGTTAGTCGGCCAGTGGCCCTGAAGTCGTCCCGCGTGCGCAACGAGTCCTTCCGGGGTATATCTCGGTGACTTTTCGACAGCGGCCCACACGGCATGTCGCCACGTAGGCCTTCTCCGCCCGATACCACTATGAACGGACAAAGACTGTCCAAACAACCGGAGCCACCTCTCCGTACCACGGTCCAGTTTCTGGCGTAGCAAATGCAGGATTGGTGAAGTGCTGAACAGGACTGTGTAGAGTTGTAACGATGGGAAAGCAGGTCGCGAGGTGGGACTTATGTTGATCGGGGAGCTAGGCTCCCCGATCAGAGGAAGAAAACATTATCTGAAATGGCTACCGGCACCCATGAAGAACAACATGGGAATCGAGAGCAGGAAATTCACGCGAGAGGCTAATAACGCCGTTCGCCCCCACTGCGCCATTTCGGGTGGTGTGGGTGTCCCCTGCGCAGCCGCGTTAACGGCGGCAATGATTTTCTTCTGGTTCGGCCAGATGATCCCATGGACGTTGCCCATCATGATGATGCCGAGCAACCCACCGATGGCCAAAGCCACGGCGCCGGTGCCACCTTTGTGGTACATGTGGCCATACAACAACACCCCGGCCACGACGGTCACAGTGGCCCCATGCCGGAACCAATTGAGCGCCGCCGGCATGAGTTTCGGAATGACGATATTCTTGGTCGGCCCATCCAGGCTCTTCAAGAACGCAGCATTGATCAAATTGAAGAAATAGAGGAGCCCGATCCACGTGATCCCGGCCAGGAAGTGCACCCAGCGAAGGATCATTTGACCCCAATCGGCTTCGCCCGCGCCAATGCCCGTTAACCCCAGGTATATCATTATCAACACAACGGTGAGGGCGAATCCCGCCCACATCGTCTGCATCGGATCTTCAAGAAATTTCATAACTCCCCTCTCTTCAAAAACGGTTAACTGCCTAACTTGATTTCTGTACGACAGCGTTTCTCCGAATGTCAAGCACACGATGAGCCTATATCGGCGCGATGGAAACTCGCATCACGCCACTTGGACCAATGACGGTTGACAGGGATTCCTTAGGCCATCAGGCGATCTACAGTGCGACAGAGTTCTCGAACCGCGTCGGCCGAGGTTGCCAATGCCGTTCGTTCGTTGCTCGTCAGCTCGTATTCCATAATCTGTTCGGCCCCGCCTCGTCCGATCTTCACCGGTACACCGACCACGACGTTCTTCAGTCCGTACTCCCCATCGCACAGCACCGCGCAGGGCATCACCTGCTTCTGGTCCTTGTGGATCGCGTCCACCATGGCCACCACCGAAGCAGAGGGTGCATAAAAGGCACTGCCCGTTTTCAGGAGGCCGACGATTTCAGCTCCTCCGTCGCGCGTGCGCTTGACGATGGCTTCCAGCTTCTCCTTCGTCATGAGTTCCGACACCGGTCGTCCTTTCACGGTCGTATACCGCGGTAATGGCACCATCGTATCGCCATGTCCGCCCAAGACCATCGCTTCAACATCCGTCACCGGCACACTCAGTTCCGCAGCGATGAACGTGCGCATCCTCGCCGAGTCCAAGACGCCGGCCATGCCGATAATTCTCGACTTGGGAAGAGCGCTGACCGTACGCGCCACGTGGACCATGGCATCCAAGGGATTGGTGACCAGGATCAGGATGATCTCCGGCGAGCGAGACACCAGCTCCGTGACGACCGATTTCACGATCTTCGCATTCGTCGCCAACAGCTCGTCGCGACTCATGC
>CABVRV010000093.1 GCA_902500755.1 uncultured Nitrospira sp. | reverse complement strand
GTCTTGCCGGATCCAGTCACGCCGAGCAAGACCTGATGCTTCTTCCCAGCTAAGACTCCCATCGAGAGCTTGTCGATAGCGGCAGGTTGATCCCCGCAGGGTTTGAATGGAGCTGCTAGCTTAAAGGGCGGCACGACAATCTCCCAGAGTATCGAGTGGCATATCGATTATTGTGACTACTGAGAACGCGACACAACGAAAAAGGGCTGCCGGAAGTTCCGGCAGCCCTTCGTCTCACACAAGATCGATTCGAGGTTAGCGACCGCCGAAGCCTCCTCGTCCTCCTCCGCCGGAACGGGGCTCCTGAGGACGAGCTTCATTCACCGTTAACGTACGACCGCCGAACTGCGTGCCGTTCAACGCAGTGATCGCTGCTTGCGCTTCAGCGTCTGCCGACATTTCAACAAAACCGAATCCTCGAGACTGCCCGGTAAACTTGTCCGTGATGATCCGCGCCGAGGCCACAGCCCCATGCACCGCAAACAAGTCGCTCAGTTGTTGCTCGGTCGTTGAATAGGGCAATCCTCCGACATAGATCTTCGCACCCATCAGACTCCTCCTTCTTTGACACAAAGATGTTGTCTTGGACTCGAGAAAGGAACAAGGAAGGGATGGGCCGAAGACGTCAACACAACGGCGACTTAGCTCTGTCTTCCGATCAGATTCCCGGGCTGGGCCAAAACAACATTCGTCCAGGCCTTGTCACTCTCAGCGCCGGTCTTGCCAGGCCTTTCGCAAACCGGCAGCGCCATGCTACTCCAGACCGCCAGAAAAGGCAAGATCGAGACGGACCCGGCTTGAGCTAGTAGGCCGGCGGCGAAGAAAGCGGCCGGTGGGAAAATAGAGGGACTGCATGGAAGCTATCGAAAAACATCGTGGATTTCCCGACCACGACCAATCCGATCTGTCCCAATCCAAGCGCCTTGTCCTCGACGGAAAGAACAAGCGTCCCATCGACATACACTTCGATAAAATCTTTACTGATGATAGTGTTCCGTTGCACTCTCAGGGAATGCCAATCGACCTGCTTCAGGTTGACTGAAGCTTGAGCGAGGGGCCTATCACGGCCATCGGATATACGAATGAGTTGTGCTTTCCGTAGAACAGGATCGACTATCGCAGCATAGAAATTCTTGGCGTCACGGGCACCGAAGACCAGCCCCCCAGCCCCTGCACCGTCCGGCGCATGAAAGCGAACACTGAGATCCGGATATTCATACTCCAACTCCTTGGCCATCAACACCTGATAGCACCCCTGCGCGCAACTGGATGAGCCGGCAACGACATTCGGCACAGAAGGTGCGCTCGTACTTGTCAGTACAGCCCACGTGGCCGGTGACCCATCAACGGAAACGCCTTGCTCGAAGCCGCCGGGTAGGTCGTGGATTTGATCCTGGTCGAAGGTCCACTTCTGAAAAAGCCCACCGATTGCTTGTTTCTTGAGATTGGCCGCCTTTTCTTCATGAGTTTCGGTCTGAACGCCGTAACTAGAGCTGGCCCCCACCAACCAACCAAGACTCGCCAAGAGCAGAGCGGAGGGCATGGGTTGGAGTTGTCTCATGATCGGCCACACAATCAACCTACCTTGTGTTTCTTGGTTGCTTGATTTGGAGGATCTCGCGTTGCAATCGGTCGCGTTCCTCGAGAAGCTTTTTCCTCCGCTCCCACCGATCCCACGTCCACCACCGCAGCTTCTCCCTGAACGTCACCGTCTGCGGCTTGACGCTGCCAGCAGGGGCCTCCTGGAATAAATATCCTTCGTGACTGTCGCGTTGTTCAAAAAAACGCCGGTACAAATGATCATACAGTCCTTTGCCTGGCTCACCACTGGCCATATGTCCTCCATTACGACCGAAGCAATTCCTGTTGCCCTAACACGATAACCAACAGAGCGCGAGGACGAAAAAACCGTGCGCCTGGCTCTCAGGCTCACTGAATAGTACCTGGGCCACATGCGGCTCTGCAACAAGCTTTACCGGCTGTGCTATGATCCGCCGAGCGAAGTAGGCGTCCGCAATGATCACGATATCGTCATGAATTCCGACCGGGCCATCATGAATGGAGGGGTTTCGCGAATAATCATCTGTCTTGCGCTGTTGCTGGTAACGGCCCCGCGATCTATCCTCGCCCAATCGCCTGAACCGCCGCTTCAATCCGCCATCGAATCTCTTTCCTCAAACCGAATACTTGCCGATATCCGAACACTCAGCGGGCCTACCTTCAATGGACGGCAAAGCGGTACACAGGACGATCTCGACTCCGCACGGTGGGTCGCCCACGAGTTTCTTTCGGCTGGGTTACATCTACCGCGCATTCGCAACGGCTCGCTGATAGTTCCCTTCCTGACCGGAAAGGATGGTGCCACGTCAGGGGCCATGGCAACCCTTGTGTCTACCGCCACTATGCCCTCGGGCTCAGTCCTCAGAATCGGGAAGACAAACGGGCTAACGGCCAAACAACCCGGCACCGATTACCTTCCCATTTTCGATTCCCCATCCGCCGACATCCAAGGCCAGATCGTCTTTGTCGGATACGGCATCGTCGACCCAACTCGAGGCATCAACGACTACGCCGGTGTGGACGTGAACAACTGTATCGTCCTGTTTCTTCGCGGCAAACCCGAGCACTACCCACCCCATTTCAGCCACGCCGACAAAGTGCGAATCGCACGAGAACGTGGCGCGGTGGGCTATCTCACGGCAACCGGTCCGATTCTCCAGCCCTACGAAATCCGCCGTGGCGTCACAGGAAGCCCCGGTGCCTTCTATGGGCAAGTACCCCTCGATCTGACCATTCCTGGAGCCTGGATCAGCACCGCGCTCGCCCAGGAAATTCTTACAACGTCGAAGAGGGAACTGCCGGATCACTTGCATGCTCTTCAAGAACGACTAAACCAATCGCCTTCATCACAAGCCGTACAGAGCGATCAATTTGCATCGCTCCAGTGGAAGACGGTCAGCGAGGAAGGGCTCTTGATCAATGTGATCGGAATGATACCTGGCACCGGACCAGAGACGGTGATCGTCGGAGCCCATCGAGATCACTTCGGCCGTCCGGGAGGCATTCTCTTTCCCGGCGCGGATGACAATGCCTCCGGAACAGGCGTCATCTTGGAGGTGGCACGAGCCCTCACAAAGGTGGAGCGGCGTCCCTCACGAACGATTCTCTTTATCTCATTCAGCGGCGAGGAGCGCGACCTGCTCGGGTCACGACTGTATACGTCACGGCCCATCGTTCCGCTGGACACAACGAAGGCCATGATCAACATTGATCATGCCGGCGTTGGGAACGGACGGCTCACCATCGGTGTCACAGGCTTAGAAAAGGATATCCTTCTGGACGCAGGAAAGACCGCGGGAGTTCACGACAAAGTGGATCTCTACGGATTCTTCCCCGGAGGCGACCACGTGCCATTCAAGGAGGCAAGCGTGCCGACGGTCACCGTCGTGAGCGGAGGCGTGCATCCGCACTTTCATCAGCCGACGGATACCGTCGAGACCATCGACCCGGAAATTTTACACAATGTGGCCCGGTACGTACTGGCCTTGCTATGGCAGCAAGCCTATATACCGTGACGCAGCGCCGGCTGTTCGGAACACGAGAGTGAAATTGGTGCAGCGTTCTCTGCCTTACGGAAGGGGATTACTGTCGTCAAAGATGCCGGATTCAATCGGCGGCAATGGAGATGTTTCACGCGGTGGGCCAGGAAGCACCGTTGGACTTCCTGCCTGATTCGCACCCTGGATGAGCCCAATGGAGAGCTGTGGTCCGAACGTCATCACCGCCCCACTCCAAGCCTGGCCCGTCGACGGATTGCGAAAATTATAGGACTGGAAGTTAGGTGCCGGTGTGTAGAGGAACCCTTGCGTTCCTTGGTTATCGATATACAGACTGCCGCCGCCAAACTTAAACAGCGGAGAGACCCCTCCACCAAACGACCGGACGCTCGAAGCGCCCGAGGTACTCTGCGCGAGGGCAGCCCCGTCGGCATAGGGCGTCACAACAGCCAGCACACCCAGCACACCACCTATGACTCTCAGGCGTCGGAAGCGGTTGCGTACTTGTTCGATGAGACGAGCATTAATGTTCATGACAGAGGCCTCAGGACAAATTATAGTATGCTCTTGTTCTGATCGTCGATCAAGGAGGCATGTATGAATAGCACATCTCCACTGCGCCACAGGCTCGCAAATCTCATGATCGTGGGCTTGTGCGGCGTCTTGTCACCATCTCAAAGCTGGAGCCTCGATGTGACTCAGCCGATTCCTGCGGAGCGGCGTGAAACTGTGTCGTTGGTGGATGCAGCGGTCCGTGCTCTACAGCACAATCTTGATATCAGTATTAGCCGCCACAACAGAGAAAGCCGATTAGCTGACATTATTGTTGAACAATCCAAGTTCGACCCCAACGTGAGCATCAACGGTCAATACAACCGAACGGTGAATCCACTCAATCGACCCGTGTTCGGGGGGACCGGATTCTTCCTTGATCAGATTAGGATTTTCGACCAGCGCAGCCATTCCGTGACTGTCGATGCATCGACCAACCTCATCACCGGCGGTAATTTCGACGTGAACTACAGCCCGGCTCGAAGCAGCATCAATCAAAGTGTCGCCGGCGGATTCTTGTTCAATCCCTCGTGGACGGGCGGCCTAGCCTTCACATTCACACAGCCATTGCTCAGAAATGCCGGAGTCGCGATCAACAAAACCTTCATCAAGGTCGCTCAAAACAATGCCGAGGTCGAGCAGCATGTGTTTCGAGATCGCGTGATGACCGTCGTCTCCACTGTGGAACAAACCTACTGGGAGCTGGTCTTTGCGAATGAAAACTTGAAGGTTGCACAGGCGGCATTGAAAGCTGCCGAAGAGCTGTTAGCTACGAACCGCGCCAAGGCAAAAGCAGGCGTCATGTCGATCGTCGACGTGCTTCAAGCCGAAGCCGCTATGGCATCAAGGGTAGAGCAGGTGTTGGTGGCTGAAAAAGCTATTCACGATCAAGAGGATCAGCTGCGACGCCTTTTGAACCCGGGAGAAGAGGAGCTCCGTCAGGATGTCAGGCTCATACCGGCTGATTCTCCGATGACGCTCCTGGAGCCCATCAGTCTCCAGGAAGCCATCGATACGGCCATTGAACAGCGCCCGGAAATCACCCAGGCCAAAAAAAATATTGAGTCGGGCGAACTCAACAAGCAATTCGCCCGCAACCAATTGCTGCCGACTCTGTCGTTCCAAGGCACGATGGGTCTGGCCGGACTCGGCGGCGATTACAGCGAGTCTCTTACAAGAAACTTCAGCGGTGATTTTTACAACTATGGAGCCGGACTGGTACTCAGTTATCCGCTCGGCAACCGCGCGGCTGTCAGCACGTATAGCAAGCGCCAGCTGGAGGCCAAGAATGCGGAAATCACTCTCGCCAACGTGCGTCAGCAAATCATCGTGGGTATCCGTGAAGCCGTGCGCCGCGTCCAAACCGACTTCAAGCGCATCGAGACCACCCGGTCGGCACGCATCATGGCCGAGAAACAGTTGCAAGCCGAGCAGGAGCGATTGAAGGTCGGGCTCAGCACCACGCGCTTCGTACTCGATTTCCAGCGTGATCTCGCCACCGCGCAGGGCAACGAGCTGCGGGCCATCGTCGATTACAACAAGTCCTTGTCGAACCTCGCGCGCCACAAGGCGACGACGTTGGACCGTTATCAACTCGAGCTCTCATAGCGTTCCAATGGCGTCAGGGCCAGACCAGCTGGCTCCACATCAGGTCCCCAATGTGGAAGCAGCACTGCCGCTGCTTCCCATCGGAGCGACGTTCGGCTACTACTGGCTTCCCGCTTCGTTCCAAGAACAACTCCTCGTCCAATTTGCTCCACAACTCCTGGCCTACATGGGGCTCGGTCTCTGGGCGACATGTGTGCCTCATGTTCAGGCTCAACTCGGTCTGGAAAGGGAAAAGATTTGGGACGGATTGCGTTGGGGAGTCATGACAGGGCTCTTGCTGGGGGCGCTGAACACGTTCATCATTCTCGCCGTCTCTCCTGATTTCGGCTATGACATCACGTTCTTGAAGCACACACCCCACGGTCGGCTTCCTACCCTCCTCATGGTGCCATGGGTGATCTGCGGCATCGCGCTGTTCGTCGAACTGAACTTCCGAGGCTTTCTCTTGGGGCGCCTCGCAGAACTGGAAACGCGCTGGCGAGGTGTTGATTCAAGCAGGCGCGTAGCACCGGTGGCTCTTGCAGTCAGTGCAGTAACCTTTACATTCGATCCTTTCTTGGTGAATACGTTTCAACATCTCCATTGGATCGCCCTCTGGGACGGGCTCATCTGGGGAAGCATCTGGCTCCGGACCCGCAATCTCTGGATTACAATTGTGGCTCATGCCGTGGAAGTCATCCTGATGTATAGTGCCGTCAAAGCCGCGATAGGATGAGAATTTGACGATCTGATGATCTGTTGATTGGAATCCAATTAAACAGATCATCAGATTATTAGATCACTGAATAATTCGCTCATGAACCCCTCCTTCTCCAGTTATCTGGTCAACGATGTCTTCGGCGATCCCGGCGTCTATGTCGAGGTCCGTTGGTCGAAGCGAGCCTTGCTCTTTGATCTCGGGCACAACGAAGGTCTAGGACCGACCAGATTGCTCAGGGCTGGAGAAATTTTCGTCTCGCATACACACATGGACCATTTCATCGGATTCGACGCCGTCCTACGCGTCGCGCTTGGACGCGGCAAGACGCTCAAACTATTCGGTCCTCCTGGATTGATCAACAACGTGCAGGGCAAGCTGCATGGCTATACCTGGAACCTCGTGGATGGCTATCCCCTCACAATCGTTGTGCGGGAGTTCCACGAGAGGGAGGTTCGACAGACTGTGTTTCGGGCGAGTGACGGGTTTGAGCCGTCCGAACAAGCAACCTTTCAAGCACCACCACACACCGACGGTCCACTCTTCACTGTGCTGGAAGATCCGATGTTCACCGTAAAAGCTGTAGCCTTGAATCATCGCGTCCCCTCATTTGCCTACTCGCTGGAAGAGGAATTTCACATCAACGTCAACAAACAGAAATTGCATGAGGCAGGGCTACGGGTCGGCGCCTGGCTGAAAGACGTGAAGCAGCATATCTGGCAAGGCAAGCCAGACGATTTTCGCTTCACCGTGGCACTCTACGACGAGCATCGACGAACAGAGCAGGAATTCATGCTGGGAGAAGTGAAGGAACGGTTCTTGACGATCTCACGGGGACAAAAGATCGCCTACGTGGTTGATGCGCGCTACGACGAGGAGAACGAAGCCAAGATCGTCGCCCTTGCCCAAGGCACTGATGTCTTCTATTGCGAGTCGCCTTATCTAGATTGTGATGCAGAAAAGGCATACGACCGGTATCATTTGACGGCCAGGCAGGCGGGACTGATGGCGCGCAAAGCTCAGGTCCGCGACCTCGTGGTGTTTCATTTTTCCCCGCGTTACACCGGCCAGGAGGAGGCGTTGGAGCGGGAAGCGATGGAAGCGTTTCACAGAGACGAAGGAGGATAGTTTGTGAACGATCTCGGCAAGTATCTGCTCTATTTTCTGTTAGGCGGCTCGATCGTCAGCTTCTCCACCTATCTTGGCTCACAGGGCAAGTCGTTTCTTGCCGCCATGGTCAGCACCTTTCCCGCCATTACCGGCGTCACCTTTATCTTGCTCTATGCCAGCGGCGGTGGGGCCACGACGGTCGACTATGCCAAGAATCTCTTGTGGTTTGTCCCACCCTGGACCGTCTACGTGGTCGCCATGATTCTGGGCATTCCTCGCCTTGGCTTTTGGCCGGCGATGGCCGGATCGCTCGTGCTTTATATGGGATGTATCGGATTGCTGAAGATGATGCTGCGCTAATCCAGCCTAGACGGTCTCGCCAAACTGCAGCCGATTGATCTCGCCTAGAGCTAGAACCATCTGATCGAGCGCCGCAGTCACAAACTGGCTGGCGAGGTGGGATGGGCCGTTTCTCCCAGCCCAGATATCTGGTGGATCGACCATTTCATGCACGTTCTGGCAGAACTGGTCGATCGTCTGCTTCCAGTGAATTGGCCCTGATTCCTCATCGAGCCGCTGCATGCGATCTTGCGAAAAAGGCTCGTCGAATTGCCCTGCCCGCAGTCGCCACATCTCATGCATCGCCTGCTGCCGGTTTGGGCCAAGCTCCAGTCCACTGGCCCGTTCATTAAGCGCCGCAAAGAGCCCGCCGACAATGTGGTCGACATGCGCCTCGGGAAACACACCCACACAGGCCTGCATCAGCAGATATTTGTGGAAGAGAAACACTTCGGCGCCGATACGAGAGTCATCTGCGGTCGGATCATAGGCTCGGGCCAGTCCACGGAGTGCCTCCGCCGAAGGCCCGGCCAATGCAATGCCAAGTAAGGGCACAATGCGGCGGCCTAGATCGAGATACTCGGCATTCGTGAGGAGTGCCATGTCAATCGGTTATTCCAACACGACAGCTGTTCCATTCGCACTGACCATGAGCATGCTGCTGTTGGTGCCGATTGTTTCATAATCGATATCAATCCCGACGATCGCATTGGCACCCAAGTTCTTGGCCTGCTCGCGCATTTCTCCGAGGGCGATATCCTTGGCCTTCCGAAGTTCCTTTTCATAAGCTGCCGATCGCCCACCGACGATGTCCCTCACCGACGCGAAAAAATCCCGAAAGATATTCGCGCCAAGGATAGCGTCCCCAGACACCAAGCCGAGATACTTCGTGACTTTCTTACCTTCAATACTGTTGGTCGTTGATAGAATCATGCGTCCTCCTGATTCAGTGCCGTTATCCTCTCATCCAGCTGATGAATCGACAAGCCTTTCCTAAGAGCAGATGCTCATGAGTTGTGTATTCACATGACTCTTTGTTTATCCATTTCTCTTCGGAAATATTCATGCAACGGATCATCTGGGTTTCCTGCAATGCTCCGTTGGATCATGCCCTGGACCTCGGGAACCATGTTGACAGGGGAGATATTCACGCTCGGGTGCTCGCGCCGATAGATGCGGAACACTTCATCGGCAAAGGCTTGTCCGATGGAGGTGATGCCTTTGAAATCAAGAATCACTTCTCGAAATTGATCGACTCGAGTCATAAGCCGCTTGGCTTGGGAACGTGAAATGAGCTGCTCTCCCTCGTATTTGAGCAGCACAAGGGGAATGTGGGTCTTCGAAAAACCAAATTGGTCAAATTCTGCGCGGTACTGATCAAAGATCTCCTTCGCCGTGTGACTGGCGTTCGTAGCTATTTTCATCAGGACTTCTGTGCCATCCTTTGGCACTTCGTCCGATTCAAGCAGCCAATCATCTGTTCCGCGAAATCTGAGGAAGACAAGAGTGCCCGAAGAAATTACGAACTTATCAAACATCCTAGAAGTAAAGAAAATGCCTTCGCCCGTATGCTTCGTGGCATCAGTCGTCAACTTGCCTTTAGCCAGCTCCAGAATGGCATGTTGCGGGTCGCTGAGGTTGAGAGCTTGCTGAATCTTGCGGAAGATCCCGACTCCGTAATCGCGGATCCTGATGGTAATATTTGCGGCATCACGAGACACAAGAACCTCAGCCGTCTTTGACGCAGCGTGGTCAATGACGTTGTTGAATATTTCCGTCACACCATGGGCACAGATATCCATCACATTATTGAGTACACCAAGCAGGTACGGCTTCACTTCGCGTAACCAGATCTGGTCCTCCGTCAGCTCAGGACCGAGCTGGATAGCCTTCTTATTGCTAGTCAACACCTTGAGGGTATAGCGTCTGGCCTTGGTCTTTCCTTCTGCTTCCAGGAGGCCCGCTTTTATGAGGGCCACTAGACGATTGACGATTGCCACCCGAGACAGATCAAATTTTTCAGCTGTTAGCCGGCCGATATCGGTTGGATGGTCCTCGACATTGCGGATGATAAATTCTTGAATTTCTTGAGATGTTTTATTATTGACAGACACGGACATCCTCCAACCATTCATTTATAACAATATGCTAGTTTATTGTAAATATAGTTATAATTATTTTTAACTTAAGATAAGTTTCTGGAGGCGTGGAAGCGAAAGAAGGACGACTCGCAGGCTATAGCAGGCTAATAAGGGAAGAATATTCAGCTAACGTCCAATCAACGACTGCTTTCGAGCCGCTCTCCCAACGTGAAGCGACGCGAACGGGTGAACTTGTCTACCTGTGGAATTATCCAGAGGGGCAGGTCATGGCACGTCCAGGACGAGACGGAAGCCGACGTTCGGGCCCCCGAAGCCGGCAGCGGTCCCGCTCCGGGAGTACACACGCACGCCCACCGCCTGGTGGTACCAGGAACCGCCTCGGACCGTGCGGTATTTGCACTCGTCTTTATTCTCACCTTTCCAGGCTTCTCCATTAATCGGCGGCGATCCTTCATAATTATCATGGTTGCAATCTTCGACCCACTCATACACATTCCCGCTCATGTCATACAGCCCTCTATCGTTTGGCTTTTTACTGCCAACAGGCGAGGTGCGGTCAGAAGAATTGTCACGGTATATTGCATATTTCTCCATTTCAGACGTTCCTGCCCAGATGTAGTCTTTCTCTTTGCTTCGCACCGCATATTCCCACTCAGATTCAGTCGGCAGTCGATACTTTTTCCCCGTTTTCTCGGACAACCACTCGGCATAGGCTGTCGCGTCACCCCAGGACACGTTGATGACTGGCTGCTGGCCACGCCCCCAATCCTGATCTCGAGGAAAACGACGACCGGTATCGATGGCGAATAGATCCAATTCTTCAAACGTGACCTCAAATTTCCCAATGGAGAACGATTCGACCGGGACCATGCGTACGGGTAGCGCACTTGTGTCACGCGTCTTGGGTGTCACCTTGGAAAAAGCTTCCTTTATCCACTCTTATCATCTTAGGCTCGAGGTATTTGCTCACAAAAAAACCATACTGGACTTTGAGGAGTGCCTGATCAAGGGTATAACCATTTTTCCACATCCAGCTCGCACTGATGATTCCAGGATGAGCCCCGTGATTAGCCCAGCGACACTGCGGTTCCTCTCCTTCCGATTCTTGCTGGCCGTGACAAACTGGCATTCGCGCACCGAGAACGAGTCCGGCTTATTCTTCACCCATTCCAACGCCTCGGTGAGCGGAAATCCTCTGAGAAGAAGATCCGCACTCTTGTGACTCTCTTCGTACTGGTCGACCAGTATATGAAGGCGCTGCTGCCACAAGAGGAAGCGGCGATCGGCATCCACCCAGCCTTTGAGTCGATCCCAATGCCGAATCAGTGCCTCATGTGACACCTCGATGGTCTCTTCCCCGCCACCAGCACACTGCGAAGTCACCAACAACCGCTCATTCTCGAGCTGCAGACGATCCGTACCTGGCTGCTTCGCGAGCACGCGGTCGGCGACTTCACGCAGCTTGATGGTCCGACTGAGCAGGGCCTCAGCCAGCTTGTTCGTCTCGATCAACCGATCGGTTTCTGTCATGTCCGGTTCCAGGAACGGCATCAGCACCGCCGCCAGTGCATGGACGGGGCGATCAGTCGGGACCATCGTGACAACTTCCCATACCTGGTCGCGACTCTTCCGAAGTTCTGGCACCAGGCCGGCCCTCACGACCGACGACTTCCCACTGCCCGATGCCCCCACCATCGCCACGAGATTGTGCTGCTGAACCGCATTCGCAAGCTGCGTGAAGGCCGCTTTACGCCCAAAGAAGAACGGTGCATCTTCCTCGCGGAAATAAAGCAAGCCTCGGTAAGGACAAATCGTGGCGAGCGTCTCACGGACCGTCTCCAGCACATCCGGGCCTGACGGCTTCCCATTCTAGCCACAACGCTCAATATGCAAAACTAGGTGGGGCATTCTACCGTTTCGCGAGACAAAGGCAGCCCTTCGGCGAGCTCAGGGCAGACCCATCGACAACCCTGTCGAACCGCATGACCGGAATTCCAGCGTCTCCTTCATTGAACCAACCATCAACAATTGCTACTATACTCGGTCATTCTTTTGGAGCAGCGATTGCTGTGTCGAACCCTCTGCCCCCCAAACCGTCCACCGATCACCTCATCATTGAAGGAGCTCGGCAGAATAATCTGAAGAACGTCTCGTTGCAGATCCCGCACAACAAAGTCACAGCCATTACTGGCGTCTCAGGATCGGGGAAATCCTCGCTCGCGTTCGACACGATCTTTGCCGAAGGCCAGTGGCGGTATGTCGAGTCGCTCTCGACCTATGCCCGCATGTTTCTCGACAAGGTGGCTCGCCCAGATGTGGACCGGATTCTCAACGTGCGCCCGGCCATTGCGATCGAACAGAAAAATCAAGTGCGCACGTCCCGATCGACGGTCGGTACGACGACCGAAATCGCTGATCTCCTCCGCCTGCTCTTTGCTAAGATCGGCAAACCCACCTGCCCGGACTGCAAACAGGAAGCCCGCTCGTTTCAGCCTGACACCGTGGCAGATGATCTGCTCAAGCAATGGCCTGACGCGCGCGCGATGGTGCTGTTCCCCATTGCAACGCCATCTCAAAAAGAGGAGGTGACATTTGTCCAATCGCTTCTGACGCGCGGATTCACCAGGCTAAAAACGCAGGACGATGTGATCGATCTGCATGAGGTCGGACAGCTTCGACTGCATACATCTCAATCTCTCCACATCGTCCTGGACCGTCTCGTCATCAGAGAAGACAACCGCACTCGGCTTGTCGAAGCGATCGAAACGGCGTTTCGTGAAGGAGAGGGCTGCTGCTCTATCGACATCATCGGTCATGGGCAGCAGTCGTACAGTACGAAATTCCTCTGCCAACAGTGCGGTCGTATGTTCGAGCCGCTGCGGCCAATTCTCTTTTCGTTCAACCATCCCGTTGGGGCCTGTCCAGAATGCAAAGGTTTCGGGAATGTGCTTCGATACGACCCGGAGCTGGTCATCCCCGACCCCGCGAAGTCGCTTGCGGGGGGTGCCGTCGAACCTTGGAGCAAGCCCAGCTCCGCCTGGTGGCAGAAACAGATGTTGACTGCGATGAAAAAACACGGAGTCGATGTCGAGACTCCATTCAAGTCGCTGCCACAAGACCAGCAACAATTGCTCTGGGAAGGCGGCAAATCCTTCGACGGGATCAACGATTTCTTCGAATACCTCGAAGGTAAACGCTACAAGCTCCATGTCCGCGTCTTTCTCAGCCGATACCGCACCCCTTTCGATTGCCCTAGTTGCCATGGTAGCCGCCTGAAGCCGGATGCATTGTTCGTCAAGATTGCCGATAGTGATATTCATACGACGATGGAACGAACCGTGGAAAGCCTTTCAGGATGGGTAGCATCTCTGCCGCTGCGCCAATCCGAGCAAGAGATTGCCGCGGATATTCTCCGGCAACTCAAGGCGAAGCTGAAATTTCTCCAGCGTGTCGGCCTTGGGTATCTAACGCTCAACCGGCAAACCAAAACCCTCTCCGGCGGCGAGGCCCAGCGCGTGGCGCTCGCGAACCAACTGGGTTCTCGGCTCGTTGGCACTCTCTACGTCCTCGACGAACCGACCATCGGTCT
>CABVRV010000092.1 GCA_902500755.1 uncultured Nitrospira sp. | reverse complement strand
TTGGAGGTTTCCTGAATGACTGTGCGTGATATGTCTCACGGACCACAGAATGTTGAGCTATAAATGAAGCCAGTCAGGTTTACCTCCCATGCCGATGAGAAATTTGGTATTCTGGCTGCGCATGGATGCGTGGTCACTAAAGCTCAAGTCTTGGAGACCTTGAAACATCCCGACACGATCGGTCCAGGGTATAGAGGAAGAAAGATTGCACGGGGACCGCTCACTCAAGAACACCTGCTGAATGTCGTCTTTTCTGAAACAGAGGGCGAGATTACCGTGGTGACGTTTTATCCGGGCAGGAGGACACGCTATGAAGGTGCAATATAATCGCGAGGACGATGTCCTGACGATTCATCTATCAGACGGCGCGATTGACCATGCCGAGGAGACGGATGGGGTCATTGTCCACTTCTCACCGGAAGATCATCCTGTGCTGCTTGAAGTGCTAGAGGCCAGCGATTTCCTGTCCCGGTTGACGAAAATCACCGCTACGGCTCAGCCCGGACACGTGGTGCCGCTCTGAAAGTCGGAGTGGGGGGAGGAGGATGCTCCGATTCCGATATTCTCTTCCCGGGAGGTCATCGTCTATGAAGACGCAAGGCCTTTGATTGCGTCGAGAGGAAGCACCCGGCGCAGAACAATTGAAGGAGAAAATCGATCGTTTGACGGTGCAACAGGAATTGGCGTTCTGGGCGGAGCGATCTAACGAGCTGAAGCAACGACAGGCAGCCACAAAGGCCCATAGAGAACTGCCGAAGGACACGCCTTTCAAGGTTCCCGTCTCATGATAATCCATCCGAGATGTAATGGCTCAGTCACCACGCTATCCCCCGACGCTGACATCTCGACATCGTAGCCTCGCTCCTGGTACCCTCTCTTCCCATGGCTCGAAAAACCACTCAATCCGCCTCTTCCCGCGCTTCTCGTGAGCAACAGCCGGTTGCTGAACGAAAGTTGTCGGTGGCTCAAACAGCAACGCTGGAGATCTACGACACCACGTTACGCGACGGCGCTCAGGCTGAAGACGTCAGCTTTTCAGCTGAAGACAAGGTCCGCATCGCGCAAAAGCTGGATGACCTCGGCGTTCATTTTATTGAAGGCGGGTGGCCTGGAGCGAATCCGAAAGACATCGAGTTCTTCCGGATGATCAAGACCATCCCATTGAAGCATGCGAACGTTATTGCATTCGGATCAACCAGAAAAGCCAGTAACACCGTTCGCAAGGACCCGAATCTTCAAGCGCTGCTGGCTGCGGAGACCAAGACGATCACGTTGTTCGGGAAAACTTGGTCGCTGCATGTGACCGACGCCCTGGGAATCTCACTGGCGAAGAATTTGGAATTGATTGAGGATTCCATCGCGTATCTGCACGGGAAAGGACGCCGGGTATTCTACGACGCGGAGCACTTCTTTGACGGTTACAAGACCAATCCTGACTATGCGCTGACCACGATCAGAAAAGCGGTGGAGGCTGGGGCAGAGCGGGTGATCTTGTGTGATACGAACGGTGGGACGATGCCATGGGAGATCCGCGAGATCTGTGGCGTGGTTCAACGCGAGTGCGAAGTTCCACTCGGCATTCATGCTCATAACGACTGCGAAATGGCCGTGGCGAACTCACTAGTAGCGATTGAGACCGGCATTCTTCAAGTGCAGGGGACGATCAATGGGATTGGAGAACGGTGTGGGAATGCCAACCTCTGTTCGATCATTCCCAATCTCGAGTTAAAGATGAAGCGCCATGCGTTGGCTGATCGCTTGAGCCATCTCAAAGATGTGGCAGGATTTGTCACAGAGATCGCGAATTTGATGCCGAACAAGCATCAACCGTATGTCGGGGATTCCGCGTTCGCCCATAAAGGGGGTGTGCATATTCATGCGGTGCTCAAGAATCCGGCGACGTACGAACACGTGGATCCAGCCCGAGTCGGCAATCGACAGCGGACGCTGGTCTCCGACTATGGAGGACGGAGCGGACTGCTGGACAAAATCGAAGCCTATGGAATCAAACTGCCTAAAGACCACGCCAAGGTCGACGAACTGATCCATGCCTTAAAGGATCGAGAAAGCCAAGGCTATCAATTCGAAGGCGCCGAGGGATCATTCGAACTGTTGATGCGCAAGGTCATGGGGAGCCACAGACCATCGTTTCAGTTGTTGGGGTTTCGCGTGATTGTCGAGAAAAAACAAGAGGATGGACCACCTCTTTCCGAGGCAACGGTGATGGTCAAGGTCGGCCAAGCTGTGGAACATACAGCCGCAATCGGTGCGGGGCCGGTGAATGCGCTCGATCATGCCTTGCGCAAGGCCTTGGAAAAGTTCTATCCGCAGCTGCAAGAGGTCAAACTTCTCGATTACAAGGTGCGTGTCTTAGCGGCCAATAAGGGGACTGAATCCAAGGTGCGCGTATTGATCGAATCAGGGGATCACAAGGATAAATGGGGCACTGTTGGGGTGTCGGAAAACATCATAGAGGCGACATGGCAAGCACTGGCGGATAGCATCGAGTACAAACTTCTTGCCTCGGATTAGCGTATTTTCGTAAGCATTCTCCAAATTTATTCTTGACAGGCTTCATAACCTCACGTAACTTAAGCAAAACTCATCGCATGGATGAAATGCATCATGAGGATAACAGCGCGGCGAGTTGTTGTGGTCACGTAGGGGGATAGCATGAGGAAGGCGGATATCGCTGACGAAATCTTCAAGCAGGTCGGTATTTCAAAGAACGAAGCGGCTGACATCGTTGAGTTCGTGCTGAATCTCCTTAAGTCCGTGTTACAGAAGGGAGAGTCGGTCAAGATCGCGGGGTTTGGAAATTTTGTCGTGCGCAGTAAGGGAGCTCGTAAAGGACGAAACCCTCGAACTGGAGAAGAAATTGGGATTACCCCCCGACGCGTCGTTACGTTTCGACCAAGCCAAGTGTTCAAGAAGTACGTCAATTCGTAAGGCTGCTTCACCCACATCTTCGGCCGCACCGTGAGGCCGGTCATGGGAACTGAACCCAGGCTGGGGAGCAAGGTCTTCTATAAAATCGGAGAAGTGAGTCAACTGACGAAGCTTCCCGCGTATGTACTCCGCTTTTGGGAATCGCAATTCACCTTTCTAAAACCTAAAAAGAGTCGAGGGAATCAGCGTCTCTATGTCCAGCGAGACGTCGAAACCGTACTAGAAATTAAGCGCATGTTGTATGAAGAAGGACATACCATCGAAGGCGTAAAACGGTATTGGGCTCGCCGTGGGCGGACAGGGTCGCGCAAGGTACGCCCGAAGGACATTGCGAGGAAGTTGAAGGGGGACCTTCGGATTATTCTGAAGATCATCGACTCGCACTCATGATGAAGGTTGTTTTATTAAAGACGGTCTACGGTATATTCACAACGAAGGATCTCTGTTGAGTTCAGTCCATGTCGGGGCGTAGCGCAGCCCGGTAGCGCACTCGCTTGGGGTGCGAGTGGTCGTGGGTTCAAATCCCGCCGCCCCGACCAAATTAACGTGATTAGTGATGGGTGAGGCGTTTCAAGGCAGACGGGCTATTTATCTTCACGCCGTGCCACATACCGACTTTGGTAGGAGCTGCCTCAGGCAGCTCTTTTTATTGAACGTCGCTCATGCGTATTCTCATAACCAACGATGACGGGATCCTGTCGCCGGGGATCGTGGCCTTGGCAAAGGGGCTCGCCAATATTGGCGAAGTGTGGGTGGTTGCCCCGGATCGTGAGCGTACTGCGGTCGCACATGCCGTGACCTTACACAAACCGCTGAGGGTGAATCAGATTGGGACTCGATCCTTTTCGGTTAATGGAACTCCGGTGGACTGCGTGAATCTGGCGTTGTTGAAAATTATGACCAAACCACCTCAGCTTGTGGTGTCCGGTATCAATAAGGGAGTCAACCTCGGTGATGACGTGATGTATTCGGGCACCGTCTCAGGAGCGATGGAGGGGGCGATCCTCGGCGTGCCGTCTATTGCCGTGTCCCAGGAAGGGCAGGACACATTCCACTTTGACGTGGGTGTTGTCTATGCAGCACGCATTGCACAACTGGTTCTTACTAAAGGTCTGCCGGAAGAGACCCTCCTGAATGTCAACATTCCGGATCGTCCACGATCGGGGATCAAAGGCGTACGCGTCACCTGTCTGAGTCGAAGACGATTCCAGAATCCCATTATCGAAAAAGTCGACCCGCACGGACGGAAATATTACTGGATCGCCGGCAAGCGAGTTTCCTGGAGTCGCAATAAGGATGCCGATCACGAGGCCATCGAAGAAGGATACGTATCCCTCACGCCGATCCATTTGGATAGCACACACTATGGCGTCCTTGATCAGTTCAGGTCGTGGGAACCGATGATTAAACACGGCCAGAGGAAACCTTCCGCATTGCGGTCGGCTCGTGGATCCACAGAAGGGTCGGGTACGTGATCGGCGAACTCATCGAAACGGTCATCAGTGAGCTGAGCCAATTCGTCATCGCCTGTATCTCCAGATTCGGCTATGCCGGCATTGTTTTCACGATGGCGGTCGAGAGCGCCTGTATCCCCTTACCGAGCGAAATTATCATGCCGTTTTCCGGCTATCTGGTGATGACCGGAGAATTCACCATGCTGGGCGTCACGCTGGCTGGAGCGATCGGGAATGTGCTCGGCTCAATCGTCGCATACTATGCAGGCGTATGGGGGGGGAGGCCGTTTGCTGAACGGTATGGTCCATATGTTCTCGTCTCTCGCCATGATCTTGATATCGCTGATCGATGGTTCGCGAAATACGGCGAAGCGGCGGTCTTCTTTAGCCGCATGCTGCCGGTCGTGCGTACGTTCATTTCGCTTCCAGCCGGCATCGCCAAGATGAACTTCCCTCGTTTCGTCATCTTTACCTTTATTGGGGCCCTGCCCTGGTGCTATCTCCTGGCCTACATCGGTCTTCGGATGGGCGAGCAATGGGAACATCTTCGGGATTACTTCCATCAATTTGATATCGCCATTGGACTCGTTCTAGCCGTCGCCATTGGGTACTTTCTCTGGTCGCACTGGCCGAAACGACGGACAAGCTCAGGGGCCTAAATCTCATGCTCAAGCTGTTCAATACTTTGACCGGGCGGCAAGACGTCTTCGAGCCGATTGAACCGAGGAAAGTCCGCATGTATGTCTGCGGTGTGACGGTCTACGACTATTGTCACATCGGTCATGCTCGTAGCGCGCTCGTATTCGATGTGCTCCGGCGTTACTTGGAATACACCGGCCATGCGGTAACATTTGTGAAGAACTTCACGGATGTGGATGACAAGATTATTAAGCGGGCACATGAGCAGGGGGTAAGCTGTGAGGCCGTCACGCAAAAGTTTATCCAGGCCTACCATGACGACATGGGAAAGCTCGGCGTGCGACAAGCTTCAATCGAACCCAAAGCGACTGAGCATATGGCTGAGATCATCGAGCTGACCGGGACCTTGCTGAAGAAAGGATTGGCCTACCAAGTAGATGGCGACGTGTACTTTAACGTGACCAAATACCCAGGCTATGGAAGCCTTTCCAAGCGTAAACTCGAAGATCTCCAGGCAGGGGCACGCGTTGAGATCGATGAGCGAAAGCACCACCCCATGGATTTTGCGCTATGGAAAAGCAGCAAGCCAGGCGAACCGGCGTGGGAGAGTCCCTGGGGGCCTGGCCGACCAGGCTGGCATATTGAGTGTTCGGCTATGTCGGTCCGGCATCTCGGGGAGACGTTCGATATTCATGGAGGAGGGATGGATCTGATTTTCCCTCACCATGAGAACGAAATCGCACAGTCATGCGGCGCATCAGGAAAAGAATTTGCTCGTTACTGGGTGCACAATGGCTTTGTGCAGATCAACAAAGAAAAGATGTCCAAGTCGTTGGGAAACTTTTTCACGATTCGCGAGATCTTTGAGAAATCAGACTGGTCTGAAGAGGTGACTGGCGAGATCCTACGGTACTTTCTTCTCTCAACCCAGTATCACGGCCCACTCGATTTCTCGGACCAAGCCTTAAAAGAGGCCAAGAGCGCCTTGAACGGGTTCTACGATCTGTTTGGGCGATTAGCTGAGCCCGGTGGAAATGCGATGCCTGACCAGGGACTAGATCGTTCAATAGAGCACTGCAGAGCTACATTTCGAGCTGCGATGGACGATGACCTGAATACACCGGCGGCGATTGCCGCGTTGCAGGGGTTGCGAAGCGATGCGAATAAATTGCTTGGACATGGCCTTTCCACGGAAGGGCGACAAAGAGTCAGAGAGGAGTTTCAGTCGCTTGGCGACAGTCTCGGACTGTTTCAGGTGAATTTGGATAAGAAGTGGCAGTTCAAAAAGGAAATAGTCGGGGCCGGCGCGGTACAAGCTGGAGCAACCACTGTGACGGGTATTGGAACAGTGGTGACCCCACTAAGCGATGCATTCATCGAAACAAGGATCACCGAACGAAACGAGGCTCGGCGAAACAAAGATTTCATAAAGGGCGATGAAATTAGAAAAGAACTTGCTGCTCACGGCATCCTCATCGAGGACAAGCCTGATGGAACCAGTCGCTGGAAGCGCTGATGAACCGGAAATGCTCTACGGCCTCCACGCCGTACGTGAAGCGCTGAAAGCCGGTAGTCGACCAATCCAACGACTGTTGGTCGCCCGCACCGACAAGCAGTTCACGGACTTGGCGCGATTGGCTCGATCCCGTCACATCCCGGTCCACGTTCAACCTCTTTCCTCCTTCGACCGTCTCGTGCCTAACGGAAAGCATCAAGGCATCATCGCCTTTGCGGCGGCAAAGGCGTACCAGACGGAAGAATCCATTTTAACACGCGCAGCCGAACGGCACGAATCACCTTTTGTGGTGATCCTGGATGGTGTGGAGGACCCCCACAACCTCGGCGCCGTCATTCGGACGGCAGAGGGAGCCGGTGTCCACGGCATATTTATCCCTGAGCGAAGGGCTGCCGGACTCACATCAGTGGTGGCAAAAGCATCGGCCGGAGCAATCGATCACATCCCGGTCGCACGTGTGACAAACACCAGTAGATTGATTAAATCATTGAAAGCGGCCGGAGTCTGGATTTACGGCGTCACACCCGCAGCGGAAAAGAAATTTACCGAAGTCGACCTACGAGGGCCGGTTGGTGTAGTCCTGGGAGGAGAAGGGAGGGGCATACGAGCGGGCGTCATTCAGCATTGTGACGAATGCATCCAGATTCCCATGAAGGGACGGATCCAATCGTTGAATGTATCCGCTGCTGCGGCGATCGTCCTATTCGAGGCTGTTCGTCAACGCGATCAGCGGAATCACGACTCATGACTCACCGGATTTTCAGCGCGCCACCTTGGATAGCCGTCTTCAGTAGTTGAGCCGTATTCGAGACTCGCATTTTTTTCATCATATTGGCGCGATGGGCCTCAACGGTCTTGACGCTGATCTTCAGACGGGTGCCGATTTCTTTGTTTTTAAACCCCGCCCAGATCAATTCCAGAATTTCCTGTTCACGGGACGTGAGCGACTCCGGGCGCCTTGTGCGCGGCGGAGGTTCGAGGTTCATGAGGGACTTTCGAGGCCGTGGCTTGGCGCTTACTTTAGCCATGATGACACGTTCTCCTTTGATCGGAATAGGTTTCAGGTATACTCGATGGAACACGTAGATTACATGACTACGATATTATGGAACGATTGATGACGAATGTAAATTCGGGTAGTTCGGCCCTAGTAGGGTTCCTGGGTAAGGAAAGCACTCTGAGCAATTATGCATGAGAGCCAAACACTATTCTCGACGTATCTCGTCGTTGGCCTCTTCGGTGCGCTCGTCGGTAGCTTTCTGAACGTGTGTATCTATCGCTTGCCACGACATGAATCAATTGCGTGGCCAGGATCCCATTGCCCAAGCTGTTCCCATCCAATTGCGTGGTATGACAACATTCCGATCGTCAGCTACTTGCTGTTGGCGGGACGTTGCCGGCATTGTGCGATCAAAATCCCTTACCAGTATCCCTTGGTGGAGGCTCTGAATGCTTTAGGCTATGTCTGGATCGTATGGTTTTTCGGGATGACCTGGTCAGCGGCGACCTACGGGATACTCTATTCGTCTCTCTTGGTGGTTGCTGGAACCGATCTCTCCCATAAGATCATTCCCAATGCCATCACCTTCCCAGGCATCATCCTCGGACTCCTCAGTGCCGCGACGATCCTCCCGCTCGGACTCTTCAATGGTTTGCTGGGTGTGCTCGTCGGCGGCGGTATCCTATGGCTGCTGGCCTGGGTGAGCCCGTATCTCTTCGGAAAAGAAGGCATGGGTGGAGGAGACATTAAACTTCTCGCGATGATCGGGGCCTTTCTCGGCTGGAAACCGGCCCTGATGACGATCATGGTGGGTTCCTTCCTTGGATCACTCGTCGGCATTGGCCTCATCGCAGCCAAAGTGATTCGTCGGGAAGATTACATTCCATTCGGCCCGTTTCTCGTCTGCGGTGCCCTGGTGTCACTATTTTTTGGACAGTCTCTCCTTGATTGGTATCAAGACCTATTGGCTGGATAATGGCTCCCATGGCCGATTCACAGCATTGCCACTGTATCTCTTTTGTTAAGAGCTGTATCTAATCGGTCACGATACGTCTTCCTCCTAGTCTACTCTCCCAGACAGCAACTCCCCCGGTTCACCTAGCACAACGCCACGCATAAAACTTCATTGCATCAATGCTTTACGTGATACGGAAGCAATCGAGAGCCGTCGAGCAATGAACCGGAAATGGTCTCTCGAAGAACGGCACGAGTTTTGAGATAGCGCTTCGTCAACTGAATGGGCGCTGTACCAGAGAGGAACGAATGGAGCAGGACGGAAAGACATTAGCGGAACTCATGGTGGTTGCAGGGATCGTGACTATGGTCTCCCTCATGGGGATTCCCAACTTCCTAGGACTCCACTCCGGGTCACAGCTCCAGAGCGTCACACGGGAAATTGCTTCCGACCTACGCCTAGCGAGACAGCTCGCGTTAACCAATCGTGATCGAGTTCGGATTGTCATCGACACAGAACAGCAGGAGCTGATCACACAACTCGACAAAGACACTACCACCCACCATATCTATCGCTACGGGGGGAAAGGGCTCATCATTGAAGAACCAAGTGCGGGGTGGGACATCCAGTTTCAGCCAAGCGGTCGCACCGCCAGTCCAACGACGATCCAGATTCACAACAGGGAGGGCCAGACCAAAACGCTCACGGTGAGTATTACCGGTCGGATATCCATACTATGAACACGTATCGTAAAAGCGACGGTTTTAGTCTGATCGAGGTCATGGTGGCCATGATGATTTCCGGAATAGCGTTGATGGGGACACTCGGTGCAGTGGAAATCACGTCTAGATACGCGCAGCTGGGGGGTCTGAGCAACAAAGCGCTGGAGCTGGCCCAGTCCAGACTCGAAGTGAAACGTTCCATTCGGTGGCAATCTCTTCTTGAAGATGACCTGGATCATGACGGCACTCCCGACAGCTTTATGGTCGATGACGGTCAAGGAGCGGATGCCTTAGCGGGAGATGGGATCTATACGGCGATGTGCGAACGCGATGGAGTAACGGTCGTCTGGACAATCGAGGGTGAGCCTCAGAGGCCGCTCCACACCTCCGGACTCGTGACGATCCGAGCCGTTGCATCATACTCAAACCGGAGAGGCCAACCGCGAGAGGTCCATGTTGCGACGATCCGAGCGAATCCGAGCTATCTGGGGCAACGATGAACGACAGGAAGTCCACCACTGCTACCTTACGACGTCAACCATGGGTCAGGATCCTGGCCGAGTCCAAGGGTGTTTGTCTGAGCGAGTTGATGATCAGTTTAGCGATCGGTGCTGCTGTGCTGGCGACTGCGCTGAGCACGTTAAATATCGTTCAGACCCATGCAGGGAAACAGCACCACATGCTGAATCATCAGCAAGACCTTCGGTTGGGGTTGGAAGTCTTTGAACAAGAAGTTCGGCTCGCGACGGCCGACACGATCGCAATGATGGCTCCCAAAGAGTTTCTATTTCATGCCAATCTCGGGGACCATCGAACGATTACGACATCCGACGTGTCGCCTGGATCAACGGTCCTGCCGGTGCAAGATGGCAGTGGATGGGGGGAAGGGAAAACGATCAGTGTGTGTGGACGGCACATGTGTGAATCGCATCGGCTTGCTCGCTCGGGACAACGATATCAGCTGACTCTGGCCGAACCGGTTGGGGTGTCGTTTCCGGAAGGGGCGTCTGTGCAGGTGAATAATCGGGTGAAATATTATGTGAAGGGCAATGAAGATGGCACCTCAAATCTCATGCGCATGGTCGATGGAGGAGCCAGTGTGCTCATCGGAGAGCTTGGCGATCTCCGGTTTTCCTACTGGAACGACAGGGGACAGGGAACAACTCAGCCCTCACACGTGAAGCGTGTTGTTTTAGAGATTCATTCTAGTCAACCCCTGCATCGAATGGTGCGGGAAGTAAGCATTCGATCGTAGGAGGATACACATCATGTTTTGTAGAAACATCAAGGTCGACCAGCGGGGGATTGCACTTCTTGGAGCCATGGTGATCGTTTTGGTTCTCTCGGTGCTTGCGACGACCCTCTTAAACCTCAGTGGGCAAGAAGCCATCAGTGCAAGCGCCGCAGGCCAAATGGCGGTTGCTCAACAACTTGCTGACGCATCTGCCGAACTCGTGGCCGGGTGGTTTCATGACCCACAGTCCACGAGTGCAGTACCGGCAATTGTGTCACTTCGTGCCAGAAGGAATCATGATGCGGACGGCGCTCCTTCATACTTCGATGCCGCCGGTCGCTCACAATTTGTAGGGTCGACCGGCCAGCCGGATTTTCGCCTACAGGCGGGGAACGATTCGGACAATCGACTGCTCAATGATCCAGAAAACGGACTGTTTCGCGCCATGGGACAACTCGGACTGGTGGAGGAGCTAAAAGTCTATGCTCCCACGGATCCGGGCCTCCTGTGTACCATTGATACCACCATCGCAACCAAGACCAATCCTTCCGTTCGGCAATCAGTCCGAATGCAGTTGGGGGCCCTGGATCTCCCTGCACTAAAAGCCGCCGTCCAAGTCGGTCGACACTTGGGTTTGGTCCTTCCTGGTGGTGAATCGCCTGTCACGGTGCACTGGGGTGACTTAAAAGTGGGTGAAACTCTCGTACTCAAACAGGCGAAGGATCTTCCCAGGAAAAGCGCGATTGCTCCAATCACTGGGCAGGGCTATGACGAAATTGGTCAGCGAGAGGATAGGTGGATGGAGGCTTGGGTGGGAGGAGACATGCAGCTAACTCAACCATCTGCCCAGCCGGTCACGGATGTTCCCACCAACCTCCATGTCGGTCAGAATCCGATTCCCGGCATGCGCTTCGATGAATGGCCGTACGAACGTCTGAAACGAATGGCCAAACGGTTCGGTCGGTATTTCGCGATCGATCGTGAGGGTCTTCTCTATCCTCAAGGGATTGTTGAGCCCGGCAAAGGCCTATCGCCGGAGGTCGCATTACGGTCGGGAGCTCCTGGCGATCAGCTGGGTCTTATCTTTATCGATACGCTCGACCAAACAGCGCCACGTTCCGAGAATCTTGGAGTCCTCAAGCTCCGGGCTCCGTACCTAGAAGGTGCAATAATGATGCAAGGTCATGTGGTGCTGGCCCCAAATGGGATTGGTTCAACCATCCAAGCGCTGAGCCCTCCAACCAGTGTTCAAGGCAATGTGGTTGCTCAAACACCTGTTCATTTGTCGGGGATGCATCTTAACGGAGTGCTCTATGCCAGCGGCACTATCACCGTTGTTGGAAAGGTAAAGCTGTATGGAGCGGTGGTGGCAGGGGAAACGATTGCGTCGTCAGACTCAGGCAGCTCACTTGAGGTGTGGTACGACCACGACCTCGGAGAGGGGTTGTTCCGGGGTTTGCCGATCGTCTATCGCGCTCCGGGGACCTGGATGGCACGTTACTGAAATAGGGGTAGGGCGAATGATTCTGGCGAGCCGCAAGATTCAGAAAGAGGCACACAAAAACCAACTTCTTATTGTCCATGTCAAAGGATGAGCTAGAATGATGACGCAAACTCTGGTCACACGTCCGAAGAGAGCGGTTCTTTCAGGTGCAAGTCTAAAGAAACAACAGATGGGCAAACAACCCCGTAAGATGACGATGGAGCGCAGCCTCTTGGATTGTATCGCCTATCGTGGTCTCATTAGCCAAGTCGATCTGGATACCGCGGTAGAGGAGTCGTTATCGCGCGAGGTCGACCTGGAAGTAATCTTGCTAGAAAAATACCGCGTACCACGCGCTGCACTCGGGTTGGCGCTCAGCGAATTCTATCAATGTCCCTATGTCTCTTATGATGAGCGGACCGTCATCGACCCAGAACTCTTAAAAAATCTCAGTTTTGATTATCTCAGACGAAACTCGTGGATTCCCTTAAAGCGACAAGGGACGGTGCTTGATATTATCATCAACGATCCCCACGACTTGGAAAAAGGGCTTGATATCCGGCGGGCATTCCCCGGCACAACCGTTCGCTTCTCTGTCGGGCTTCGGCGCGATATCGAGCAATACCTGCTTGTGGCAACAGGGCAGGCTAATGGGGGCTCCATCACCGATATCCTTGGGGAACTCGTCGATGAAGCCGGTATTGAGCGAAGTGCTGAGGGAGAACCAGGCGAGATCGACGAAAACGACTCGGCCATCGTACGTCTTACAAATCAAATCATCGCGGAAGGGTACAGGCTCGGGGTTTCCGATATCCACATTGAGCCGTATTCCGATCGAAAAGAGACGGCCGTACGGTTTCGAGTCGACGGGACATGCTTTACCTACATGCGCATCCCCGCCGTCTATCGACGGGCGATTGTCTCGCGACTGAAGATCATGGCCAATTTGGATATCGCTGAACGCCGAAAACCCCAAGACGGGAAAATTCGCTACAAATTGGCCAAGGATCGTGAAATCGAATTGCGTGTCGCCACCTTGCCGACTGCCGGCAACAATGAGGATGTGGTGTTGCGGCTTCTGACTCCCAAGGAAATTATGCCGCTAGAGGCAATGGATTTCTCACCGGAGATATTACAAACCGTCAAGGACCTTTCGGAGCGTCCGCATGGCATCTTTCTTTGCGTGGGGCCTACGGGGTCGGGAAAGACCACCACGCTACACGCGGTGATGAAACACATCAACACTGATGAACGAAAAATTTGGACGGCAGAAGACCCCATCGAAATCACGCAGGAGGGACTGAGACAAGTTCAGGTCCATCCCAAAATCGGGTTCACCTTTGCCTCCGCGATGCGTGCATTTCTCCGCGCAGACCCCGACGTGATTATGATAGGCGAAATGCGGGACAAAGAAACGGCCGACATCGCGATAGAAGCGTCACTCACCGGGCATTTAGTGATGAGCACGCTGCACACCAACAGTGCGGTGGAGACTGTCACCCGACTGTTGGACATGGGGTGCGACTCGTTCAACTTTGCTGATGCGATGTTGGGTATTCTCGCGATGCGTCTTTGCAAGCGCATCTGCCTTCACTGCAGAGAGAGCTACCACCCCACGCAACAGGAATATGACGAGCTGGTGCAAGGCTATGGAGCTCGGTATTGGGAGAGGCTGGGCGTCACGTACAACGAAGTTTTCACCCTCTATCGGGGAAAGGGATGTGACGCGTGCAATAACAGTGGGTTTAAGGGACGAGTGGCCCTACACGAGCTTTTAGTCGGATCGGAAGATCTGAAGAATCTAATTCAAGGGAGAGCACGAACTGCCGAGATTCTGGGCGTGGCAATGCGAGATGGTATGGTTACCTTGTTGCAAAATGGCATTGAGAAAGTGCT
>CABVRV010000091.1 GCA_902500755.1 uncultured Nitrospira sp. | reverse complement strand
GAGCAGCGGTTTCGTAAACCGCAGGTCGCCCGTTCAATCCGGGTCGCCGGCTCCATAAATATCGCTGATGTTTCATATGTTTCAATGTTGACCCCTTCGCTCCGTCCTCGACCAAGTTCTTGGACTGTAACCGCCAGTGTAACCTTTTCTTGGTTGATATAGGCTTGGAGTCGGCCTGCGGCGAGTTCTAAGTCGGCTTCGTCCACGATGTTGTACCGATCAAAGACACTCCGGGTCTTATGCCCAGAAATCGCCATCGCGACTTTTTCGGGAATCGCAGCCCGCACCATATTCCGTACTGCGGTTCGACGCAGATCATGCACCAACAGGCCTTCTAATCCGACACGCCGACAGGCCGTCTTCCACGCTCGTTTGATGGAGAGCACCCGTTCTCCTCTCCGCTGACAGACCCACACGCAGCCGGGATACTCGGCTTCCGTTCGTTGCTTCGCTTCTTTCAACAGCTCCACCAGATCCAGTGGCAGGTAGGCCACGCGTGGCGTTTCCGTCTTGGTCTGGAGGGGCCTCAAGAACAACTTGGCAGACCACACGTCCACCTGATCCCACTGCAAACTGAGCACTTCGCCGATCCGTAACCCCAGCCAATAGGCAATACTGACGGCAACTTTTCCATGATCCGGCAACGCGCCTCGTACCGCCAAGAATTCCTCATAGGAGGCAAACCCACTGCGGACGTTATGCTCTTCCAGCTTCGGAATATGGGGAATTCTCGTCACCTTGGGTGGAGTATGTTGCAACGCGATGTTGAACATTCGCTTCAAACAGCCCAGTTCCCGGTTAATCGTTCCGTTCTGAGCGCCCTCACCCTGGCGACTGATCACATACTGTTGGATCTGGTCTGTCGTCATCGTCGACGCGCGCCGTCTGTGGAACCGCTTCGCCAGGTGCTTCAGATAGTCATGGAGTCGCCGGATGGATCTCCGTTTATTTAGCGTATAATCCTGAACGATACCAAGTCTCGGCCAAGAGCGGGAATTCGGCGTCTAGGTTGCACTGCCGTAAAGCGGTCCTCAGCCCTCTCGAGCGAAGTGTTAGGCATCTGCCCGTCCAGCTGACTCTTTGAGCGCCGCAAGTGACTTCGCTGCCGACTTGAGCTTTTCTTGCCTCTCATGTTGCTTGAGAAGATCGTCGAGTATCAGCTCAATGGCGAGACGTACAGCAGGGAATGCAGCCAGACACTCTGTCTCGGATAATGTGTGGACTCCAACACTGAGGATGCTATAGAGGCTGCGATTCTGAACTAGAAAATCTGGCAACTGACCTTTGAGAAGCCCGATCTTTTCGTCCATACGAGCCCGAATGTAGGCTTCCTCGTCCCATCCCGAATCCTTGGATGCCTCCGCATGAGCGCTTTTAATAAGTGACTCGAATATACGGCGAAGATAGACAAAGGCACCGACGCCAACTCCATGGGTGGTTAAGCCGATTGCTCTAGAGAGCTCTTTGAACCTCTCGTCTCCGAGCACCTGGCGATACTTACGAAGCTCGGGAATGGCGAGGTCGGCAAGCGATGGAATCTGCCCAATCTTCTGCAGAATGCCCTCATGGGCCCTAAAAACGAAAAGCGCTTGATGAGCTTTGTTCCTTGAGCAATGAAAATGCAGATTGAAGATGTAATTGGAGTAGTGCCCTTCTCTATTGTATTCGTTCTTCTGCACGGTAAAAACGCTGTGTTGCTTACAGCCAGGGCAATGAAAATCCAATGTTCCCCCGAACTGCTCTAGACTGAAGAATGGGTTTGCGTTTTCGGTGTCGTACGTGAATGACTCATAAAGAGGAACGCTAAGGCAGAACTTCTTGGCTGAAGGTAGATCGGGGAATTGGGAGGTCTTGGATTTATCGGTCGACATGTAATAGTTTCCCCGAAGATGCCCAACGATCTTTAGGCAGATCCATGCAAGACCAGGATCTACCATTTCCTGTCCGTATAAGCCACCAGTATGGTTCGTGGGTTCGTGAAGAATACGTCATGCTCGTTGTCGTTTCAATGAGTTGCGACGGTGCGACCATTTATCACGGTTTCTTATGCGGAACAGCATAAGCCCCCCTTCTGATAGCGGTCAGTCGTGTGCTTCGGCTTTGGGTCGAGACCTGCCGGTCTCCGGGTATGTGTTCTGACTCCATCTGCCCGATCAAATCCTGGTTTTGCAAATATCCTCCATAAACCGTTCCGTTCTTTTCCTGAGTCTTATCTATACAACGCATTGATCCAATCCCAACGAACCAGCCCAGATCTATACATTTTCGACTCTCACTTTCTCACCGTCATAAATCCTTTCCCAGGCTGAGATCAGCCACGAGAACGGTAGGAACTCAAGAGTCGCGGCTTACCCACCCACGTCTGAATTTCAGACCGCGCAACCAAAAATTGCTTCAGTCCCGTCCCTTGCACCCAAATGATGCAAGCCCTCAGTAGTGAGGAGCAGCTCAGGCCAAGGCTCCAGGTCCTTCGATTACCTACGGACCCTCCGCCTTGCATCGTCCGCTTGCTCCTTCTTCTGATTGCTCGCCTGCCCCTTCTTTCTGTGTGGGCCAGGCTCATACTTGTGATACTCTGACCGAGAGTTCGCGCCCCCTGGGATCTTTGACGGCCGCTGTTCTCGCTCCATCCACTCACACCTCTTTTTGTGCCATCCCTTCCTTCACGTCGAACGTTTTCGTCGCTCATATTCAAACCGCGTGCGTCGTTTGTTCTATCCTCCCTATAATACCAGCATATCATACAATATTTAAAACGAGAATTAGCTTATTTTCAGCGAGAGGGTCTTGCATATCAGCATTCGAGAGGGATTTATTCTGAGTATCACTTGAGGAACAGCCTTAGCTACCCATATAACCTGATCATTCCCCCTTTGCTAGGAGTTGTTTTCCTTGTTTGTCTTCTTGTACTCCTCTATTATCTGCTCGGTAAAGACCATGCTGGATGGGCTGCACTGGTCATGCTTTATTTCGTGTATCACGACGGGTTAAAGCTTTGGCAAGTAATAATCCGCGCCAAAGCTCGTAGTAAGTTATGTTAACCAGTGGGGAGAGAGGCATAGCTCCAGAATGCTACCGGACAGGCATTGGAAGTATTTTCTAAATCAAAGAGGATCGCGTTATGCAACCTGATCGGAGTCTTCAAGAGGGGCGACCTCTCGATCAACTCAAAAAAACCTCACACCAAAATAAACCCCCGGCATCACATTCGTGTGAAAATCGACTTCTTGCCCTGCAACACGGACGGTCTGTCCAAGTGCAGTGATATTGAGCAGGAAGTCGGCCGTCAGGGACACCTGGTTACTCACTGCATGGTCAATTCCGACGCCGAGAGGAATCAAGAACGAACCGTACGTATCACCAAAGCCGATCTCAGGTTCCCTCACGCCAGCACGCGCGAAGCCAATCCCGCCTTGCAGGACCAGCTTGGTTTGGTTGTTCGTGTCGGGAATCGCCCACCAATATTTGCCCTGTACCGTGAGCCCAAAAAGAAAATCGTCGCCCGCGCCGGCATACTGGACCAAGGGACCGATGGAGAAGTCCTCCCCCATGAAATAGTCCAGGTGCCCATTGAGAGCGAACTCCACCCCGTCAGGCGTGCCCCCTAAGAAGCCGATTCCAGTCCCACCTGACCAACGTCCCATTTTACCATTATCGGGGTTCTGGGCTGAAACCAGCCCGGTGGGCATCATGATGAGCGTGGCGAGGAACCAGAGGAGAACCACGGGGCGACCTAGAATGATGAGGTATCTCATGCGGGTCTCTCCTTTCATGGATGGTCGAAAGTGTCTGCTCATGTTCTCTTATAGGTTTGATACTGAGATTCGCCGTGGCCTGCGGGGGAGGGCACAGATTGCATGCGTACATCCCATGATGGATATGCTTTCCTCCGAACGACGAAGAGTCCGATGAGAACCACTAGTGCAATGCCTCCGGCGACTGCAAGACCTTGCTGAACTGTGGCGGATGTAAGCGCCCATGTTTCCCCTAACCCATAGCCCAAACCCACAAACGTTACCGCCCGTATGAGTGCCCCCGTATAGGCGAAGGGCATAAAGATCGCCAATGGCAAGTTTGATGATCCGGCCACGATGGCCACGAGATGACGAACACCAGGCACGAAGTAGCCGACGAAGAGGGCATATTTCCCCCAACGCACATACCAGGCGTTGACTTTGTCCATGTCGTCAGGCCCAATTCCCAATCTACGGCCAACTGTATCGACGAAATACACCCCCAGGCAACGACCGGTAAGGTAACTTATGGTGATTCCGCAGATGCTTCCCAGAAATGCGGTGACCAATGTTGGCATGGGCGCAAGCTGATTTGTGAAAATGAGGTAACCGGAAAAGGCTAGCAAGGTTTCATCTGGAATTGGCAACCCCACAAGGCCAAGCATGAGCAAGACGAAGAGGGCGGGATAGCCATATAATGGGATCCAGGTTAATATCGCATCCATGGCGTCGATTATCAGCGAATGGCTATCAATATCTAGGTATTTGAAAAAGAATATCTTAGTTATGCATTCTGCAGTGTATGTACTCCACTGGTAATACTCCTAGTCTATGATTTGGGACGTCTGAGCCAATGACGGGTATAGGTGCGCGATTATGTCGGGTGGGGCAGGTGTTATTAGGGGTATTACTGGTGGCGACCGGACGGGCTGAAATGCGGCGAACCGGAGGAAGTCAGACTACAACGAAATTAGCTCTGTGATTGAAGGGAGAAGAGACTGCCCAAATCTTCAATGACATGGGCAAACCTCAACTAAAGCGCTTGGAACGCAGATGCTCTATACAACTATGCTTTGGGGCGGTAGGCCTGGAATCGGCCTGCGGCGAGTTCTAAGTCGGCTTCGTTCACGATATTGTACCGATCAAACACACTCCTGATTTTATGACAAGAAATCGCCACCGCGACTTTCTCGGGAATCCCAGCCCGGACCATGTTCCGCACCGCGGTCCGACGCAGGTCATGCACCAACAGGCTTTCTAATCCGACACACCGACAGGCCGTCTTCCACGCTCGCTTAATGGGAAGCACCCGTTCTTCTCTATGAATAGACCAACTGGACACACATGCATGTTTCAACCACTACCTATGTGATTTTTTCCGCGAGAAACGTTCATCCACCATACCCGCACGGTTCACACCAGACCGACTTCTGATGGCCGAAGAGATCCGTTGCCAGTTCAAACATGATTGTCCGCTCGATCATTCGCGGAGCCGTGTCTTGAATGTAGTAGATCTCTTTTGGATGGTCAGGGATCTGACATCGAAAGTAGCGATGCTCTCCCGGCGGCCTGCCTTGGTCGAGATCCTTTGCTAAATACTTCCCCAAGTAGCAGGCCAGCTTTGACCAGGCATTTCCCCGGCCATCCGGCTTAAACCTCACATCGACATTCCCGCACCCCGTCCCGCCGCCGATGATGTCCAACCAGACTGTCCGCATCACCACGACGGAAAAAATCCGCTCACGCCCATGTGAAAGTGTGCCGCCCCTCGTTGTTGCCACTCCAACACCGTGACCGCTGCCCAGTTCGGGTAGTGCCGGCGCATGCTCCGGGTGAATTTTTTGAAATCCTCCAGCGCCCTGACGCGATCGGTCATGTTTTCCCGGTACGTCAAGGTGAACATGCGATCGGCCCCTATCGTCAGCAGGTCTCTCCGAATTTGAGCCCTTGCCCGTGCGGTGGCCCTCGCCTGGTTCTGCGCTTGTTCCTGTGGCGAGAGTGTCCTTTGCACTGCACTCCGCCGTTTCTCAGGCTTGGAAGCTGCCCAGGTTGCCTCTAGGACGGACGCTTTCTGCCAGTACCTGATGCATAACCAGCGTGTCGCTGGCTGAATTGCGTGAAGTTGGTCAAGTAACGTGCTCCTATCAAGTCTAGAAGAGGCAGAGCGACCGGCTTGCGCCGGTCGCACCCTCTCTCTTGAGCCTTGCCGTTGCCGACAGTGTTCATGTGTGTCCGATAGTACATAGACTCCACGCCTCGGTTCTCCCTCTTGGTGAACCGGTAGCTGGGAACGAACTAGGACTGATAGTCCCTGGGTCTCTGGAACTGCTCCCCCGTCCAGGGATAGCGGTGTCTCTTGAGCCATACAGCCTCCTGAAAGCCATGGCGGCTCTCTGGAGGCCTTGCATTCCCCTCAGCCTGGTCCTACACTGAACTTGCTGGAAACAGTGTCTCTCCCGCGCCAACGGGAGTGGCTGAGGCGGTACTTGGCTCGCCAGGTGCCGCCTTCTTGTTATGTCACCAAATCTGTAACCGTCCGGTCTCCTTCCACGTCACAACCCAGGCAATCCGCCGCCCGTTCAATCCGGGTCGCCGGCTCCAGACTCTTCCATGGAATTTCGGGCAGTTGCAGAACCCCTCCGGTCTGGGGATTCTGTGCAAAAGTGCTTTCTGCTGCCACCTTGCTACCACGAGCTACCGCCCTCTACGCGATGGTGCTGCACACCTTCGAAACCGATCCAAATCCGCACCCCTCTCCGCACCCGCATGTGCATTTGACCGTGAAAGCCTCGACGGAGTTCGTTTGAATCCGAGAAAGGCTGATCTGCAACGGTGGCGGGAGGGGTTTGCCGAGGCATTACGGGAGCATGGCATTGAGGCGACGACCACGAGCCGGATTCATCGCACGACGCATGAACGTTGGACGGTTCAACATCTTCAAGATCGCACGACGCAGGCAAAGTTGCTCAATCGCCAGAAACGAGTGACTCACATGCCAAGGAAACAGCGCGAGGTGATGCACCATTACGAGCAGGTCCTGAGGATACGAGGCCGGATTCGGGAGACAGACAGGGATCGAGGGAAGGACCATGAGCGATGAGAGGGGCCGGTCGTGACGCTCGACGGAGCGGCACAGGGCCGATCAATACGAAAGACGCACAACAACCGCCCCCGAAGCCGGTTCAGACTGACGGAACCACACGGACGCTTGCTTTTCCTCCGTGACGGGGGCTACACCTAACAATGCCTGACATTCAGACAGTCTGATTATCTCACGTATGGGTTGAGGCGTCATGCCCGCAGAAACAAGCAAGGTCGGCAAACGAGGGGCTGTGGTGATTCCGGCCTCGCTGCGCCGCCGTTTCGGCATCACGGAGGGCTCGCTCGTGATTGCTGAAGAACGGGCAGAAGGCGTCCTGATTCGACCGGCTGCGGCCTTC
This sequence comes from uncultured Nitrospira sp., assembly GCA_902500755.1. Taxonomy (GTDB): domain Bacteria; phylum Nitrospirota; class Nitrospiria; order Nitrospirales; family Nitrospiraceae; genus Nitrospira_D. The sequence goes on along the minus strand of CABVRV010000091.1, from coordinate 6,706 downwards.
CCCCTTGAGATGTACACCCCGGAACGGCCACAGGGAGAACTGGCGATCTTGGCAAAACTCCCAGACAACGACCGTCCCATTCGGTGGGCGGCGATCAGTGTACGTGCAACCCATTTGCTGAGCGGAGATTTCAAGGCGTTTGGTCGCTTCTATGGGCAGACCATCAACGGTGTCACCATCATGCCGCCAGCGGCCTACTCACGGACGTTCTGTCGCCTGTGGTCCAGACGGGGTAAGACCGCCTCGTTCTTGACTGCCCTCGGTGATCACCCAGTTCAGTACTCTTCATCTGGTTTAGTCGGCCTCTCTCCCAATCACTGAGAATCGTACCTGGATACTACGGCGAACCAGGGCCATTCCTAGTCCAGAATTTAAATTTATTAGTTATTGGGGGATCAATGGACGGAAAACCGGGTTACGGTAACGCTCCACGTCGCATCTTAAAATTTTATTGCGAAATACGTGCCGGAGGTCTCGCCGAATTGTGATGTTCTCTCTCACCACGGAAAAAGACTCAAGGGTTCTGTCCAGTATCTCGGAAGATAGCCGACTGCTACCATCTCTGTAATGAAGGAGGATCGATTATGAAACTACCCCAACCACGTCAAGCAGGCAGGTTCGATTTGCACGGACTCAACGGCATCTCCGATCAAACGATCGAAATGCATTTCAAGCTCTACGAGGGTTATGTACAAGCGGCCAACAAGCTGCGGGCGCAACTCTTCGCCATCATTCAAGACGAGAAAGTGGATCAAGAGGAGATGCCCGCATATTCGGAACTCACCAGGCGACTGGGGTTTGAGTATAACGGAATGGTGCTCCACGAATATTATTTCAGCAACTTGAAGCGAGGATCGAGCGCACAACCGAAGCCACATGCCCCATTCGCGCTGATTGCAGAGCGCAGTTTTGGATCATTCAATGTCTGGAAAACTGATTTCTCCAGTGTCGGCATGATGCGAGGTGTCGGATGGGCGATCTGTTATCTGGATCCTGCAAGCGGAACGGTGTCTAACCACTGGATCAGCCTCCACGAACAGGGAAACATCGCGGGATTTGTTCCAGTGCTCGTGATGGACGTGTGGGAGCACGCCTATCTACTCGATTACAAGCCGTCGGAGCGGTCCGATTATATCGAGGCGTTCTTTTCGAACGTGGATTGGAAGATGGTTGAGGAGCGGATGGAATTAGGTGTCTCGGCCATTTAGCGACGGTGTTTTGTCGACCATGAAGCCGTTCGCGATGAGCCTCCCGTGTCTGCTGCTCTATTGGCCCGCCCTTTTCAGGCCGAGGTTGACATCATAACCGGTGTATGAAGGCTGGTGGGGTAGGGACCCAGTTCCCAAACCTGACCCACCCCCGACACGTCCGCCTATTCCGACGGTCTGTGGTGTATCTCTCGGTATGAAGATGTATATGTGCATGGATGACCATAATGTGATCGACAGGCATGCTAAGCAGGATCATCCGTTTAGACCGAGTTGTTCCATGATGGAGCCGTCTACAGTATCGGATCATGGGAGCAGCGTATGTAGAGCCGGTTGCAATCTTGCCTGTCGGACAGTGCTGAACGTCCAGTCAGATTTTGGTTGAGGAATCATCATAAGCGCGTAAGGCATCATGGGAAGGGAGGAGTTCTATGTCCGTCGCCAAGATCATCGAGCTGAGTTCTGAATCGACCAAGAGCTTTGAGGATGCCATCACTCAGGGAATTGCCCGAGCAGCCAAGACCATCCATGGCATTAAATCAGCCTGGGTGAAGGAGCAGCGCGTCGTGGTCGAGCAAGGCAAAGTCACCTTGTACCGCGTGGATCTGAAGGTCACGTTTGTGCTGGATTGACGAATGGTGCAAAAGGTCAGGCATCTGCTTCACGGTTGATGAGGGAGGATAGAAATGAAGAATTCACAAGGGACGTCGAGATCAAGCTGGCTCGAAGATACACCTTAACGAAAAAGGAGGTATTGGCATGACCACGAAACCCTGCGCGCACCCAGGTTGTACCTGTCACGCGGAACCGGGCAAAGAATTCTGCTCAGAGAGCTGTCGGAACGCAGCAGGTACAGGGAGTAAATGCCCCTGTGGTCATACAGGCTGTGGAACCGAGCGTCGTCGATAACGGTATTCATGTACTCGGACACGTTGGAAGGAAGCTAGGATTGCATGGCCATCGGAATGAATTCCCAAAGCGGTCAAGCCGGATGCCATGATCGATCGCTGAAGAAATGTAATTCAATTCAACATGACGTCATCGTGATCGGCGGAGGGTCTGCAGGCTATGCTGCGGCCCGTGCCGCCCACGAGGATGGTGCCGATGTGGCGATCGTCGATCCCGGTCCCTTGGGAGGGCTCTGCATCCTTCGAGGCTGCATGCCGTCAAAAACCATCCTACGCTCAGCAGAGATTGCCGCGCTCATGCGGCGATCAAAGGAATTCGGGTTATCTCCAGTCGACATCAAGGCCGAACTTGCTGCGATTGTCGAGCGGAAGGATCGGCTGGTTCACGAGTTTGCGCGCGATCGGATCGAGCAGCTTCGAGATCCTTCCCACATGCTCTACGAAACCACGGCCAGGTTCATTTCGCCTCAAACCATCCAGGTAGGCGACCATCTATTGACGGCACGCGCGTTCATCATCGCGACGGGGTCGGTTCCGCGCCTCGTGACGGTCCCAGGATTGGACGATGTAGGTTGCCTCACCAGCGACGAGTTGCTCGATATCCGTGATCAACCAAACTCCTTACTGATTCTTGGCGGTGGACCAGTGGCCTTGGAGCTAGGGCAGTTCTTCTCCCGGATCGGGACTAAGGTCTGCCTCATTCAACGTGGGTTGCGTTTGCTCTCTCACTTGGACGAGGAGGTTGGATCGACACTTGAAGAAGAGCTGCGGGCTGAAGGGGTAGAGGTATTTACCGGCGCAACCCTTCGGAAGGTGGATCGGCATCATGGACTAAAATCTGTGCAGTTTTCCCATCGGGGTCAGGATCGAACTGTCTCCTGCGAAGAAATTCTAGCAGCCTTCGGACGTCGATCGAATATCGATGGGCTGAATCTTGATGCCGCAAACGTGACAATCCATGAGGGCCGTATCAGCGTGGACAGCCGTATGCGGACGTCTCAGCCACACATCTTTGCGGTGGGAGATGTTAGCAACCTCATCGACACCACGCATATCGCCATCCAGCAGGGAGAATTGGCGGCGCACAATGCTTGCCATCTTGAGGATTCGTCAAAGCAGTATCAGTATGATGACCGGCTGGAAACTAAAGTCGTGTTTACGGATCCTCAGGTGGCGGTCGTGGGTCTTAGCGAACAAGCCTGTCGCATGCACGATATTCCGTTTCTGACAGGTGCCTATCCTTTTGCCGACCATGGCAAAGCCATGTGCCTGGGTTCGACGCGTGGGTTTGCGAAGTTATTGGCATCGCCTCGAACCGGTAAACTCTTGGGAGCTCAGATTGTGGGTCCGCAGGCGGGAGAATTGATTCATGAGCTCATCGCGGTGATGTACTACCACGGAACGGTTTTTGATCTCGTCCGATATCCCCATTACCATCCTACGTTGGCTGAAATCGTGACCTATCCAGCAGAATCTCTGATGAAGCAGATTCGTTTGTCGTGATTGTCAGGGGGCATTTGGCACTTCGCAGAAATAGCGTGAATTGCGATTGCCGAGTACCCAGTTCGCGCAGAGTCTTGATCGGTTCGACCACTTGATTCCTCAGAGTCGGCTTCAGGCAGGCGATCTTCTGCAACTTGGCATTACCGCCAGGGGCGTATGATGCTGGATAATCTCCCTATCAGGTGACAATCGACCTGTCGCCAAGTTGAAACGCACCCGCTCGCATCGAGCCTGGCTCATTAACATGCCTCAGCCGGGAGTTGTACCAGGTTCCAATACTCTTCGTGAAATGTATTAATAAGAAGGTACATGGGCGTTATTGGCTTATGTGCAGATGGCTCAAAAGGCTGGCAAGATTTGGCGGGAACACGGCGCGTTGGAATACCGTGAGAGTATCGGTGATGAGCTTAGGGTCAAAATGGGCCTGCCGTTTCCACGATTGACCAAACTCAAAGCCGGTGAAACCGTCGTGTTTTTATGGATTGTCTATAAGTCACGAGCCCACCGCGACCATGTCAACGCCCAAGGTGATGAAGGACCCACGTATCAACGGACTGTGCGATGAGAGGTCGATGCCGTTCGACGTCAAGCGGATGGCATATGGGGGGGTTAAAGTGGTGGTTGACGGTGCCGGGCCAAACTAAAGCCTTGAGAATCTGCTCGTGGTTGAGGGGCCATGCGAGCCCGAGTCATTTTTGCTGAGCCTGCTATCTCGGTCTTAAGAGTCTTTTATCTTGCTAATTCGACGCGTCGATGCACGAAACACTAGGGATTTTGCGAGTGGCATCGATCGCAGTCCATTGTTTGACTGGAAGAAAAGGAGGTGATGCGATGTTTGAGGTCTTGCAGGTAGTTACTGCTATGGCCGTCAGTGTCGCAATGGCGCTCTCCCTCGCGCATGCTCTGGAATTTCCCGGCAAGAGACGGCTGACCAAGGACATCTACTATTCCGTGCAGCCCATCTATTATCCGGGGTTCACAATCGGCGGGGCCGTGGGTGAGTATGGCGGCCTGCTGTTGCTCATCATTCTTCTTTTCCTGATGCCGAAGGGCAGCACCAGCTTTTGGCTCACACTAGTGGCAGTCCTTGGTGTCATTGGCATGCAAACGGTCTATTGGATCTTTACGCACCCGGTCAATAAGGTTTGGCTCAAGGAACAACAGCTCGACCGTATGGGGTCTGGATTTTTTTCATTAGGCAAGAAAGGCTCCCAACTTGGCAGGATGGAATGGACCGAATTGCGCGACCGGTGGGAATGCTCTCACGTGGTTCGGGCGGTCTTTTCAATGGTGAGCTTCATTGCTCTTGTAACAGCCATCTCGCTGTAAGAGCGTGGGTCGCGCAGCAGGCCCGTCCATGGCTCACCTACTGGCGCGAAGATATCGGACGTAACGGATTTTATCCGTTCGATCTCATTGCGGCAGCCAATGTAGAGCAGCCTTCCTTGTTGCGCTGTACCGATGTCCCTATCGTGGTCCAGGATGATGAGTGGGTGTTCGGGTGGCTCGGATACCGGGGACTCTTTATCGTACCAGACGAACAGTCTGTGACTCGCACCTATGCCATAGGTAAGGCGTTGCACTGTCCGGAAGTCTCGGAACAAATGGACAATCGGCCTTGAGCCCTGCACAAGGATCGCTGTTGTCGATTAATGAGAAGCCGATGGCCCTCTTGCGATCATTGACAACACGATGAGCGAACGGATGCGGTTGGCAATGCTTTGTGATCGAGATGGCGAAGATGCCGCTAAAGAATGGGCACAGTCGGTACTCCAACTCTATCGGCAGTCTATGGAGAATCCCGCGCATTTTGCCTCACAGGCAGACTGGAAACCGCGATTTGAAGACAGCATGCGGGAGCTGGCAATGTTCGTAGAACGTGGATGTCATTCGTGACGATTGAACTTAATCATACGATTGTGCCGGCCCGTAATAAGGAAACGTCCGCGCGCTTTTTGCCGACATCTTCGGGCTCAAGTATGAGGGCTCATCGGGGCATTTCGCTCCTGTAAGGGCAAATGACAGGCTCACATTCGATTTTGATGAGGACGATTCGTTCGAGCCCCATCACTACGCGTTTCATGTGAGTGATGATGAATTCGACGCCATTTTTCAGCGAGTACGGGAGGCTGGGCTGGTGTATGGCAGCCATCCTTGGGATGCGGAGAACTGAAAGCTGGCGGCCGGGGCGTCTATTTCCGCGACCCAACGGGCATGTACTCGAATTATTGACACGACCTTAAGTTCAGACAACAAACCTACTCGGAGGTTTGTGATGGCACGTATCTTTGATCACATCGATCTCCGAGTGCGGAGTCTCGTCGAAGCACGACCGTTTTATGAAGTGCTGTTGCCCGCACTCGGTTTTACGCGCTATGCCCCGATTTCAGGCTGGTTTACGTATGAGGCGGCTGAGACCGATGAGGCAACAGAGTTTTTCGGGGTGACCGAGTCACCGACGCATGTGGCGAATGAGTGTCGCATCGCGTTTTGGGTGGACAGCATGTCGGAAGTGGACCGACTAGCGGCGGTTGCCAGACAGGCCGGCGCACAGAATATTGAAGGTCCGCTCTATGAGGAAGCTCGCTACTATGCTGTCTTCTTCGAGGATCCCAGCGGCAATCGTCTGGAAATCTGTCACCGAACAGGTTGATGAGACGGCATAAAAGAACTGAAAGGAGACACCCATGGCAACCACAATCAACCCGATTCCTGAAGGCTATCATACCGTGATGCCGATCCTGACTGTTCAAGGAGCAGCGAAGTTGATCGACTTTTTGAAACAAGCCTTCGATGCCAAGGAAACGTATCGCCTCGACGGGCCGAACGGGACCGTGATGCATGCTGAGGTAAAAATCGGAAACTCCATGGTGATGGTGGGTGAAGCCACCGACCAATGGAAGTCGATGCCGGCGACGGTCGCGTTGTATGTAGAAGATACGGATGGCTGGTATCAGCGAGCGCTACGCGCCGGAGCGACTTCCGTGAGAGAACCGAGCAATCAGTTCTGAGACCGCAGCGCCGGTGTCAAAGATTTGTCCGGCAATCATTGGTGGATTCACACCCATATCGAGGACGTGCCGCCGG
>CABVRV010000090.1:1427-13992 GCA_902500755.1 uncultured Nitrospira sp. | reverse complement strand
CGGCTTTCGGTACGCCTACGACATCCAGCTCTCCGTGGCACTACGGAGCCTACGTTGACGTTGGGTATATCGGGAATTTCAATTTTCCGGATAACCACCTTTGGCGTAGCCGCGCCACGGCTTCTCATCATAACGAGTTGTCTCCCAACATGGGCCTGGCCTATGTGCGGAAGGATGCGAGGACTTCGTCACGCTGGGGGATGGAACTGGGCTTCCAGGGAGGGCGGGATACAGAAGGGTTCGCATTTTTGCCGGGTGAAAGTCGAGTCGATGGATCGGATGTGCTGCGGCACATCCATCGCGCCAATGTCTCGTATCTTGCACCGGTTGGCAAAGGGCTGATGATCACCACCGGCTTGTTCAATAGCCTGATGGGATACGAATCGCTCTATGCAAAAGACAACGTCAACTACACGCGATCGTGGATTGCGGACAATACACCGTACATGATGTTCGGGGTGCATGCGCAGTATCCCGTGAGTGACGATCTCACGGTCTCTGCCTTCATTGTGAACAGCTACTACCATCTGGCGCATCCGAACGATCTCCCCAGCTATGGGGGACGATGGATCTGGAAGGCCATGCCACGGCTTACCCTGACCCAAACTCTCTACGGAGGGCCGGACCAAGCACAGACCTCTCTGGAGTTCTGGCGCCTGTACGGCAATCATATCGCAGAATGGAAAGGCGACGACGTGACGGTGGCTGCGTCGTTCGATATCGGGACGGAAAACATCGCTGGACAGATTGGGAGCCCCCGGGCTTTTGTCATGGGGGGCAATATGGTTGTGCGATGGCGGATCACCGGGCCGTGGGCTGTGGCGGTTCGGCCGGAGCTCTACTGGGATCGGAATGGTCGGTGGACCGGCGCTGAGCAGTTCGTCAAGGCCGTCACATCGACGGTGGAGTACCGGTTTCCGTATCGATGGATGAACACGATCGTACGTGTGGAACACCGCTATGATGACTCAACCGGGGTCGGCGGTGGGTTTTTCAAAAACAGTGAGATCCGTCCCGGTGTTGCTGGTCTTTCGCCGGGGCAACATCTGCTTTTGCTGGGAGTGCTTATGAGTTTCGATTCACCGTAACTTGGAGAGGGGAGGCGGAGGCTCTTGCATCCAGAATTGAAGCTGATCGGCGAGACGTGTACCGAGTGCTTGGATGGCTTGCTTTTTCGCGTCTTCGAGAGCTGCGCCATCATCGACGAAGACCGCCGACCCCACTACGTTCGATACTCCTTCCACTATCTGAATGGGGGCGTGCCACCCGGAGCGCACCGCCCACAGGCTGCCCGTGGTTATCACGAGCGCGGCGCTTTCTGTGCCTGGCGCGAGATAGGCACCGATCAGGGTCGGATAGAGCCATGCATAGCGGTTGTTGTGCCGATCGATCGCTCCGGCGCCATCGACGATCAACACTGCGTCGGCTCCGTACCTTGCGCCGGCTTGCCTGATCTCAGGAATATTCGCCATGTGAACAGTTGAATCTATCAAGACAAAGATGTCCGTCAGTATTCGCTGATCTCGCAATGGGGCCAGGCTCTGGAGCAGTTGTTCCTTATCTGCGCTGAGCCATTCGACTTTTCTGAGGGACTGATGATTCGGGAAATTGTGATCGGCAAAAAAGATCCCGAGGCGAAACGGGAGCGAGAGGGGGGAGCCCAGGCTCGATGGAGCGCGGTTATCTTGATTCGAGGTATGATCGACGTGCAGGACTTCGTTCATCGCGGCCCGATTGAAGCCTTGGCTACCGGCACAACCGGCCAATAGCGTCACCAGCAGCACGACGATAATCGAGAAAGGTTGCTGTATCACCTCCGTATCAAGTCGTGGCATCGCCTGTTACATTCAAAATCCGCTGCCGCCTCCTCCGCCGAACCCTCCTCCCGATCTCCCGCCCGATGATCCACCGCTGCTAAACCCGGATCCACCGGAACTCCTGGGGGCGGAGGTCATGACTGCTCCGGTGGTGGCCGACATCTGCGAGAGGCTCCCGACAAAGCGCCCGGGACGAAAGTCTGCGAGGTTCGTTCCTTGATACCAGGTGGGCGGCGTCGTGTAAATGCCTTCGAAGGCGCGGACCCAATTCTGCTCAACGCCCAACGCCATCGCGAAAGGGAGGAACTTCTCGAACATCTGGGGGGTTTTGATCACTCGCTGAAAGCGATCCGATTCCACACGGGTCAGAAATTCTTCAAAGCCGAGGATTTGCTCGAGTGCGCGTACGCCGCGGATGGTCCGGGCCGGCATGACCCAGCCGAACCCCACAATTATGAGGCCTGATAGCACTCCTGCCGCAAGACCAATTTGGATGGCGATTCCATAATTTCCCTCAAGGATTGCGGCTCCGTACACCGACGCGATGGTCACTGCAATACCGACGACCACATAGACATACCTGACCCGATCTGGTCGACTCGCATAGTATCCCTTCTTCAGGAGCTGGTCGAAGAGGGAGGACTTGATCCCCTCAAGGTAGATGTAGAAGCGATTCTTCAGATCGGCTAGCGCGACGACTGTCGCAGTACCGTTCGAAAAGATGCCGTTCATGATGGCCCGTTCGTGAGATTTCAGGTCGGTCCATTCAGCGGGAGTTTTCACGAGATGGAGATAGAACGCCGCACTCGACCAGAGGCCGAGGAGTCGGGGTTCCTGACGTTCCTCGATCTGGAAAAACCCGCGAATAGCGAGGTCCACCACTGTCGCCGTGATATCGCGAAGATCCGGTGAATTGTCGATCAGTGTCCCGAGCTCGGCAGGGGTCAGTAGTGCCGGCGGTTCATAGACGACCGTGATGGGGCGCAGATGTGGGTCGCGGCCGCGTACGTACCACAGACGCCACATCAGACCAAAGACACCGATAGGTATGGCGAATGGCCAGTTAGATCGAATGAATAGGCCCGTCAGTTTCAGTGAAGTAGGCTTGGTGACCAGTCCCTTGTCCCAGCCGACGACCGCGGTGAGGCCCTCACGAAAGCCGAGTTGTCGTGTCATGCGGTAAAGAATTTCCGGCCCGGTGATGTGTACCTCGGCCTGCTGTTCTCGTGCCCCGTAAGCTCCGCTGAACGCCAGGGCCTTGACACCGGTCACTCCGGACGGAAGAAGAATTCTGGCTCCTGCTGATTCGATCGACACGTCCCATTCGTCGCCTGTGACATTCCAATACAGCTCGTCGTGTTCTTCAAAGTATTTGATCCCATTTAACACTTTGTAGGTCAGGATCAGCGTCTTTGTAGCGTCCTGAGCGCCCGGCAACCAGATCTTGAAAATCTTATAGTGCCGTTCTTGATAGCTCTCGTATTTCAGCGGGGCCTGGTGTTCGTCTGTTACGCTCACCAGATCCACCAACAAGGTGTAATTGAATCCCTGTGGTGTTCGATATTCGACCGGGATGTCACGCTTTAACCCGTTCCACGATCCGGTGAATCGAGGGCGAATGGTTTCCGTGACGATCAGGTCTCCATTCTTGAGGACCTGAATGTCCGCCTGAAACTGCTCGATAACCATGGAGCGAGCTTGGGTAGGAACTTCTCCGAGTCCGATGAGCCAAGCCGCGAGCAGCAGAACGATGCGTAGGACCTGAGGGAGTGGCCTTGAGTGGAATTGGTAGTGCTGGGTCACGGTTGGAATCAACGTGAAGTCTGTTCGAAACGGACTTTCGGTACCGCCCGTTCTGTCCCATCGGCAAGCTCGAAAAATTCGCGAGTCTTGAAGTTGAAGGCGTTTGCGATGGTGTTGGAAGGAAACTCCTGAATTTTTGTGTTCAAGTCACGGACAACGGCATTATAGTAACGGCGCGCATTCTGCACAGCCTCTTCAATTTGGTTCAGCGAACTCTGGAGTTGAGTGAAGCTTTCTACGGCGCGCAGTTGGGGATAAGCTTCTGTTAAGGCAAACAAGGATTTGAGCGATTGCGCAAGCATTCCTTCGGCTTCCGCCTTCGTAGAAGGAGTCGTAGCCGACATTGCCCGATGGCGAGCCGTGCTGACGGCGTCGAGAGTCTGTTTCTCATGGCCAGCATAGCCTTTTACTGTTTCCACAAGGTTCGGAACTAGATCATGTCGGCGCTTTAACTGTACGTCGATGTCTGCCCACGCACTCTCAGACTGGACCTTGAGTCGCACCAGACTGTTGTACATGCCGATCACGAACAGCGCGCATATGGCCAAGACGGCCACGATGATCCACACCATAGGAAGCTCCAGTTTTACTTGTATTCGAGAAGACCGAACTTGAGGCGACTATATCGCTGGTGTGAAGAGCTGTAAAGAAAAGCGGTGATACCTGACCGCTGAATGGATAGGAGGCGCTACTCGAGGAGAGGAAGAATGCGATCGGCCACTGCTTGCACGACGCCTTCTTGTTCAGTGACCACTTTCAACCCCTTGAAGCTCAGATAGTAGCCGCCGTGGCTCGGAGCCTGGATCGTCGCGCTGACTTCGATACGATCGCCATCCTCGATGTCGGGGTCGCGGACGAGAGGTCTTCCACAAATGCCTAACACGGCGACCGGAATCGTCGCATCGTCCTCTTCCAAGCGAAACAAATACGCGCCGTAACAGTTGTCTCCATTGGGAACTGTATAGGGAGCCAGCGGCTGTACATCCCGTGCAGTGCCGTGCATGGTGACGTGCCGGAGATGGTAGACGCGTGGTTCTTCGAGTATGAGCTGGATGTTGATCGGTTCTTCCGCCCGCAAAAGCGACGGTGTGCCCGTTCCGACAAGCGTGAGCAGGATACCCATGAGCCAAGTGATGAGCCGGGTCCAGGTCAACATATGGACGCATTCTATCATCTTCTTTGCTCGGTCCCGTAGTGACTTTCTCTTCCTACGCATGGCCGCTATAATTCGCCGTCTCTCAGCCATGGAGGATCTCACGTATGAGGAATGAGCGGCAACTTCGGACCTTCATCACGATGGCACGACCTACGTTTGAGGATCTCTTGGGTCAGATGGTGGAAGTGCCATCAATCAGCATGGACTCTTCCCGCAAGGGTGATATCCGACGCGTGGCAAATTTGGCCGTGCAGTATTTGGTCGAAATGGGTGCCAAGGCTCAGGTTGTCGAGACCGGTGGGTATCCCATTGTCTCTGGGGGGTGGACAACAGGAGCAAAGTATCCAACCGTCACTATCTACAATCACCTGGACGTGCAGCCTGCCCCAGAGCCGGAATGGAAGCACCCTCCGTTTGCGTTTAGAAACACGCACGGGATCTATCAGGGCCGAGGCGCTACCGACGACAAGGGGCCGGCCCTGACCGCTTTGTTCGGTGCTCGCTATGTCATTGAGCAAGGTGTCCCGATCAATATTCGTTTCCTGTGGGAGCTTGAGGAAGAGATTGGGAGTCCTCATTTTAACGCAGGACTTCGAGACCGCGCGGCTGTGCCACGACCAGATTCCGTGGTCGTCTCGGATACCATCTGGATTTCGAAGAACCGACCTGCCGTACCATACGGCTTGCGTGGGTTGCTCGGCGCGAGACTGACTCTGCGAACCGGTGAAAAAGATGCACACTCGGGTGTAACCGGAGGAGCTGCGCGGAACCCACTGGCCGAGTTGATGGAGGTTGCGAACGCGTGCCTTGATGCGAGGACCGGTCGAGTGAAGATTCCGGGCTTTTATGATGATGTGGTCAAGCCGACCAAAGAGGAGATCAAGAGTTTCCTCAAGTCCGGTTTTCAGGTAAATCGCTTCAAAGAAGCGTATGGGTTTCGATCTCTTCGAGTGCAGGATCCAGCGGAGGTCATGCGTCGGATCTGGGCTTCTCCGACCTTTGAAATTCATGGGCTCAGCGGAGGATACCAAGGAGAGGGGGTTAAAACAGTGGTGCCCGGTCATGCCGAGCTCAAGGTCAGTATGCGCCTTGTACAAAACCAAAGACCCGATCGGGTCTTTGCTCTGTTGAAGAAGCATGTAGGTAAGGTGAATCCAGATGTGAAGGTGGAACGAGAAGGGATGCTTCATCCGTTCAAGGACAGTTTTACCGGGCCATATGTTGAGTGTGTGAAGCGTTCGATAAAAGCAGGGTTTGGGAAAGATCCAGCATTTGTGCGGGAAGGAGGATCAATCGGCGCGGTCGTCACGATGCAGAAGACTTGGAAAGTCCCGATTCTTTTCATGGGTTTAAGCTTGCCAGAACATGGATACCACGCTCCAAACGAGTATTATGATTGGGGTCAGGCTTCAGGTGGGATGAAGGCCTTTACCCACTATTTTGAGGAGTTGGCAAAGATGGGAAAAGGGTAGAACATGAGTGGTGACCAATGGTGAATAACCTACCAAAGTGGCCCCAGATGCAGTTTTTGAACAGCGGTTCGCAAAAATTGCTTGTCCGTGTCGTTTATCATACAGCTGGTGGCTTTAAAGTTCTGTTCTCATGGACGTAGGATCTCCTAAGCTATTGCAAATTCATACATTGAGTATTGATGAGCTTTTCTTCCTGGGCATAGATGTTGCTCAATTATCTACTCAGAGGCGGTAGCCACTAACGCCGTTTAGGTTGATTGTGGACATGCCCTTGAGTATCCTGGCCTTCTCATGGAGGCTGAACCCATCAAGGTAATTGTTGTCATGGTCACAACAGCAAATCAAGACGATGCGGCTAAGATTGCCGACCACGTGGTGCAGTTTCGCCTAGCGGCATGCGCATCAACTATTCCCACGGTGCGTTCGACGTATCGGTGGGAGGGGAAGATCATGACCGATCAAGAATCACTCGTGCTGATCAAGACGACTTCCGATAAATATCTGGCTCTACAGGAAGCAATACAGCGCCTTCATTCGTACAAGGTGCCGGAAATTATAGCGATTCCTGTAGCCAAAGGGCTCCCACCATATCTTGAGTGGGTGTGTCGTGAGACCTCCTAGATAATGATGTTGAAACAGCTATGCGAAAACACTATTTTTACGGTTGACCATAGGGAGCGAAAGTAGGTAATTTGATGGACCGCCTAAGCGAAGGCTTGTAAGGTATGAGTGGGTACGGAGGGCGATAGCTATGGCTCAGACGACTAATCAAGACGGCGATTCCTATACAATTGTAATCTTTAGGGGGTCCACCGCAAAGCCCCTTCGTTTTAGCTTTTCGAGAAAACTCCTCCGTCGTTTGTTGGTCTGTGTTGGTCTGGTGGTGCTGGCCGATCTCCTTGTCGTATCCCATTATGTCGTGAGAACAGGAGAAGTTTGGGAGTTGGCCTCTTTCCGTAATGAAGCCATGAGTGCACGGGAGCAAACCGCGGCCTTCACGACTGCCATTGATGATTTGAAGAAACGCATTGGAGCCATGAATGAGGTCAATCAAAGACTTCGGGTCATGCTGGGGATAGAGCTGCCTAAGTCCGGTGACATGGTGAACGGCCGAGGTGGTGAGGAGGTCCCCCTTCCTGAGGAAGGGACCGCGTCCAGCGCACAGGGAAGTAGTGTGGTGGACCAAAATTCCAGCGGTCCTAAGGAGGGGACGTTAGGGGCAAGCCAACACACAGCCGTTGGTATAGACATGTCCAAGAATAGTGCTGATGCGGTCGTTGCGGTTAAGGAAGGCTTAGACTGGCTTGAGCGAGCCGCAACTGCGCAAGAGCGTATTTTGAGAGAGCTGTCAGAGGCAGCCGAGCAGCGTTCCACTCGATGGGCCTCGACGCCTTCTATTTGGCCGGTCAAAGGTTGGGTCACGTCGGGGTTTGGTCCTCGAATGTCTCCGTTCACCGAGAAGCCTGCTTGGCATGATGGGTTGGACATCGGTGCTGCACCAAACACTCCGGTTCGTGCTCCGGCCCAGGGGCGGATTACGTCGACCGGGTATGATCCCAAGCTTGGGAATACGGTTCGACTGGACCACGGATACGGGGTTGAAACACTGTATGGGCACTTGGCGAAGGCTTTGGTGAAGGAAGGTCAGAGGGTTGAGCGTGGTGATGTGATCGCGCTGGTTGGAAGCTCGGGATTATCCACTGGCCCACACCTCCACTACATGGTTAAGGTAAACGGCCAAGCTCTTGATCCAACTAAATACATCCTGGAATAAGTTCGTGAGGCTTTCTTGAATGGACAGGACCAGACCGGCTGTCTCAGAAGATCACACTGTGCCTCGAAAACGAGCTGGCCCCATCACTGCCAAACTGAGTAGACCACGAAGACAGTCCCTTGACCGACCTCGAGATCGCGCAATCCGTTAAGTCCCTTCCCATCATCGACATCGGCTCTCAACTTGGAGTTCGTGCCGAGGAACTCACTCCCTATGGTCGAGATAAGGCAAAAGTTTCACTCAAGACATTGGATCGACGTCGGGATGCGCCAACAGGGCGATATATCCTAGTCACTGCGGTCAACCCCACACCGTTAGGAGAAGGAAAAACCACGACATCGATCGGTCTCGCGATGGGTCTTTCCCGGTTAGGGCACCGAACCGCGCTTACCTTAAGACAGCCTTCATTGGGTCCGGTCTTTGGTATGAAAGGGGGAGGGACCGGCGGGGGGTATGCCCAAGTCGTTCCAATGGAAGATATCAATCTTCATCTGACCGGAGACGCCCACGCAGTCGCTGTAAGTCATAATCTCCTCTCAGCGTTCCTTGATAACCATCTATTTCATGGAAATGCACTCTCGATCGACCCAGAGCAAGTGACGTGGCCTCGAGCGCTGAGTATGAACGATCGGGCGCTTCGGGAGATCGTACTTGGGGAAGGTACAGGTGGACGCCGAGGCCAGTTCGTCATCACCGAGGCTTCAGAGGTTATGGCCGTGCTCGCGCTGTCGAAAGATCCTTTGGAACTCCGCGCCCGGCTCGGCCGAATACTCGTGGGGTTCACGAAGTCTGGTAATCCGGTCACGGCTGAACAGCTGAACTGCGTAGGATCGATGGCTGCTCTCCTGAAGGATGCACTTATGCCGAATCTGGTGCAAACACTCGAGGGCACTCCTGCTTTCGTTCATACGGGACCTTTCGGCAACCTCGCGCATGGAAATTGTTCGATTGTCTCCGATGCGATCGCGCTTCGATGTGCCGATTTTGTGGTGACGGAGGCCGGCTTTGGCAGCGATCTGGGGGCCGAGAAGTTTTTTAACATCAAATGTCGCGCATCGGGATTTACCCCGACCGTAGCGGTGCTTGTGGCGACTTTACGCGCGCTGAAACTCCATGGAGGCGGAGGGGTTGCCAAATCCGGGGTTGCGTTACCCTTGAGTCTAACCGGGCCGAATCAGGAAGCGTTGTCGAAGGGAATCGCCAATCTTGAGCAGCACATCGCGAACGTTCGGGCACATGGAGTGCCGGTGGTTGTTGCGGTCAATGCCTTTAAAGATGACCCTCAGGACGAATTAGATTGGGTTCGTGAACAATCGCTGAAGATGGGAGCCATAGACGCCGCAGTCTCAACTCACTGGGCCGATGGGGGGAAAGGGGCCGAGCAGCTCGCGGCGGCGGTGGCCAAGGCATCGGAGAACCCGGGTCATTTCAAGTATCTGTATGAACTGTCTTGGCCGATCAGAAAAAAGATTCAGACTATTGCCATGCACATATATGGAGCGGCGGGTGTCCAATTTGAACCGGAAGCCGAACGTCAGATAGATACTGCCGAGACCCTAGGGTTCGGCGGGTTACCTGTCTGCATGGCCAAAACTCCGCTGTCACTGTCTCATGACCCCGCGCTCAAAGGGAGACCAACCGGGTTTACGGTGCCGATCCGGGAGCTACGGATCCTGGCTGGAGCCGGATTTGTCACAGCTGTCTGCTCAGGAATTCAACTGATGCCTGGGTTGCCAAAAAAGCCAGCCGGTGAACGGATCGGTCTCGAACCGGCGAGTGGGAAAATCGTGGGGCTGTCGTGAAGGGTCAGCGTTGTTTGAGAAACTTGAAGAATTCTGAATCGGGACTCATCACCAAGGTCGAGCCATCTTTGAACACGCTTCTATAGGCCTCCATTGACCTTGTAAACTCAAAGAACTTCGGGTCTTGTTTGTAAGCGTCGGCATAGATCCGAAACGCCTTAGCATCGCCGCCACCACGAAGCTCTTCCGATTCCTTGTAGGCCTGGGCGAGGATAATCTCTCGGTCTTTCTCGGCTTCTGACCGAATTTTTTGTGCTTCTTCCGCGCCTTCGGCCCGATACTGCTTGGCTTGCCGTTCCCGCTCCGCCTGCATGCGGGCAAAGACAGCCTTCTCGTTCTGTTCCGGTAAGTCGGCCCGTTTGATTCGGACATCCTGAATGTCGATGCCGTATACCGACGCCTTCTCCTTCGCGCGCTCGGTAACCACCCGCATGATGTCGGCCCGGGTGCTGGAGACGATCTCCAATAACTCATGCCGGCCCAATTCGACCCTGAGCTCGGAATAGATAATATCGTTCAACCGCTGGAGCGCACCGCGTTGACTCTGGAACGCCTGGTAGACTCTTAATGGATCGGTAATCCGCCATTTGGCAAAGTTATCCAACAGCAGCGTCTTCTTGTCTTGGGTAATGACGTCCTGCGCGTTCGAATCGTAATCCAGCAACCGTTTCTCGAAGTACGTCACTTCCTGCACGAACGGCACCTTCACGTACAGTCCTGGCTCGGTGATAGTGCGCACGGGTTTACCCAGCTGGACGACGATAGCGGTCTGGATCACATCGACCACGAAGAGGGGTGAGGCTCCGAGCACAAACAGGGCGACGATGACGGCCAGCAGTGTGATGATTATTCCTTGCTTGGTCATGGTCGGGTCCCTCTCGGCCTGAGGGTGGGAGGCGGATCAGCCCTTGGCTCTTCGACTTCCGGTTGAGGGGCAGATTTCACCATGGTCGTGGATGGAGATCTCGATAGACGGTCGAGCGGAAGATATGGCAGCACTCGCTCACCTCCCTTGCCGTCGATGATGACCTTCTCCACATTCGGAAGGATCTCTTCCAGTGTCTCGATGTAAATTCGCTTGCTGATCACATCCTTCGCCTGGTTGTACTCCTTTAAGGTGGCAAGGAACCGGTTTGTTTCGCCTTGGGCGCGATTGAGCCGGGCCTGCGCAAACCCCCTCGCTCGGTTGACCAGCTCTGCGGCTTCACCTTTGGCTCTTGGGATGATGTCGTTACGGTACCCTTGCGCTTGGTTGATCAGCTTTTCGCGGTCTTCTTTGGCGTTGGTGACGTCTTTAAAGGCAGCCGCCACCGCTTCTGGAGGATTAACGTCTTGCAGTTGCACGGCGGCGATTTGCACTCCGGAGTGGTACTGGTCGAGAATCGTTTGCAGTAAGGCCATCGTGTCTGCTTGGATCACGGCTTTGCCGGTGGTCAAGGCTTCATCGATCTTGCTCTTGCCGACCACTTCTCGCATCGAGGCCTCAGCGGCCTTGCCGATGGTTTCATGGATATCTGCCACGTTGAATAAGAACTCGCGGGCTTCTTTGATCTTATACTGGACGATGAATTCGATCGCCAGGATGTTCATATCGCCAGTCAGCATCAGGGCCTCTTGGGGCACCATCTGCTGGCGACCTTGTTGGGAAGTGCGGAAACCGATTTCCACGCGATAGAGTTTTTCGACCTTTGGCTGGAGGACGGTTTCCACGAAGGGAATCTTGAAGTGAGGGCCGGGCTCCACGGCGCGGACCGGCACGCCGAACCGTTTCACGACCCCTTCTTCATCCGGCGCGACGATGAACACGCTCTGCCAAACCAGCAGGATCAGCAAGCCGGCAATGATGATATTCCAGGTGCCGCCTCCGGCGGGAAGAAGGTTCTTCAATCCGCCCGGTGGAAACAAATCTTTCAGTTGAGACTGGGCCTGCTTGAGGGCCTCCTCAAGCGGGTCAGACTTTTTACCCCATGGATCTTTTGGGTCCCAGACCATAAAGAATGATGTGTGAGTTTTATTCTTACCTGTGACTGAAGATGAGGCGGTACCTTAACAGAGTGAGCCCTCAGGAGCAAGCGATTATGAGCGCCGGATTTGAGACAGACCAAGTTCAGAGTAAGGAGTTGTCGCGGTCGCGCAGCTTATACCCAAGTGAGTGGACAGAGATAATCGCAGACGTAAGGAATGGAATTTTCTGTTTGATCCGCCGTACATGGACGTCGACCGTCCGAGGTGTTCCGTAGTAATCGTATCCCCACACAGCATTCAGCAACATCTCTCGTGTCCGTACGTATCCTGGATGTTTGAGAAAATATTCCAGCAATCTAAACTCTTTAAGGGTCAGTTCGATTTCATGGCCATTGACAGAAACCTCACGCCGAGAGGCATCCAAGACGAGTGGTCCATAAACATACCGTGAATGTTCAAATGCGTGGATTGCACTCTTCGCGCGCCGCCTTGCCTCATCACTACTTGGCTCAACACTATGGACCTCATGCCGTTCTTGCAGGCGCTGCCCTTCAGGGGGAGTATCTTCTCGAATGTCTGATGCGGTGAAGAATACTGGGAGCCAGTAGAGACGGGCCCCAGCGGGCAAAAGAAGACATTGGCACAGGAGCTCCTTGACCTGGCGATGACGTCAATGGCCATGTCTGAGAAGAAGCACCAGCCTTGGCCTGCGTGATCGCTTTGCTTCTTGGCCGGTTCCGACAGCGGCTGTCGCTGGATGGACAGCATTCTATGCT
>CABVRV010000090.1:0-1327 GCA_902500755.1 uncultured Nitrospira sp. | reverse complement strand
TGCTTCTTGGCCGGTTCCGACAGCGGCTGTCGCTGGATGGACAGCATTCTATGCTTCGCTCCGGTACGGCGTTCTTGTTTCACAGGGCAGACTCCAACGAGGAGCACACCATTATCCCCTCATCCCACTGATATAGGCCGCAGTCAGTGGATCACGGGGTTCTTCAAATATTTGCTTGGCGGTTCCAGCTTCGATGAGACGGCCGGTCCCGTTTTGAACCCAAAAGAGGGCGGCATAGTCCGCGATACGCCGGGCCTGGGCCAGGTTGTGGGTGACGATGAGGATTGTGTAGCGCCCCCGCAGGCTGACGATGAGATCCTCAACCACGCCGCTGGAAAGTGGATCAAGGGCGCTGCAGGGTTCATCCATGAGCAGCATTTCCGGGGAAAGCGCCAAGGCTCTGGCAATGCAGAGACGTTGTTGTTGGCCGCCGGACAAGGCCAACGCGGGCGAGTCCAGCCGATCTTTGACCTCATCCCATAGTCCCACATCGTGCAGCACCGTCTCGATCGTTTGCGCGACCTGTTTCTGATCGCGTACCCCGTGCTCGCGGAGAGGAAACTCGAGGTTTCTTCGAACCGACAATGGGAAGGGGTTCGGCTTTTGAAAGATCATGCCGATGCGGCGGCGAAGCTGGATGACATCGGTGCTATGTGCCAACACATCCATGTGATCGATGAGGATTCGTCCTGAAACATGGCACCCGGCGATCAGATCGGTGAGG
This sequence comes from uncultured Nitrospira sp., assembly GCA_902500755.1. Lineage (GTDB taxonomy): Bacteria > Nitrospirota > Nitrospiria > Nitrospirales > Nitrospiraceae > Nitrospira_D. Next base: position 603 of record CABVRV010000090.1, on the reverse strand, counting down.
CGGTTGAGGCAGGTGAGAAAGCTGGTCTTCCCGCATCCGGACGGCCCCACCAGAGCTGTGATGCAGCCTAGGTTGATCGAGAGGGTCACGTCGTGGAACGCGGGTGTCTGATGATAGCGCAAGCTCAGTTGCTCGACCTCGATGAACGGCTTGGGGACGCAACAGGCTGGTCGCTCCTCCAACGGAAACCACGGGTGTGTCTGAGGCGCGGACGGCCTCATAGCGTGACAATCCTCCGATGAAACCGATGTTCAGCCAGCCACGAAGCCGTTCCATTGATCGCCAGAAGCAAGACGACCAATACCAGCGCCGAGGCATAGGCGTGAGCGTCGCCTCCGGAAACGTTCATCGAGAGATCAAAGATGTGAATGGACAGCGCGCGACCGGAATCAAGCAACGACTCCGGCATCCGATCCACATAGCCGCTGGTAAAGATCAAGGCAGCGGTCTCCGCAATCGCTCGACCGACGCCGAGAACCAGGCCAACCAAGAGTCCGGGCACTGCCGCCGGCAGCAAGAGGTGAACGAGCGTCGTGGTACGTGAGAGACCGAGCGCTGCAGCGGAAAGTCGGTAATAAGCCGGCACGGCGCGAAACCCTTCCT
>CABVRV010000089.1 GCA_902500755.1 uncultured Nitrospira sp. | reverse complement strand
CCCCTGGTGCTGGGTGCAACTGGAAAGTGCGGAGCCGCCAGGGCCCTTCCCGTTCGTGAGTGGTGTGGCCCCTGATGTCGTCGCCAGCCTCCAGGAAGCCCATAATCTTATGTCCAGCGCGATTGATACGGCGATCAGCGACGTCTTTTCCAAACGGGCACCGCTCGACGATACTGATCGGCAGCGCCGACTGGAAGATGCCTATGCCGAACTGGTCAACGCACGGCCATACCTCAAACAGCATATTCGCTGCGGTCGTGGGTTGGATGGGACATTCCATTGGGAATTTCCGATTGATCCGACCAAGTCCTCAACACCGGCGAATGGTGGTCTGCGCATTTTTCATGCAGTCAACCGTCAAGCGCTCCCAATGGGATTCAATGAACGCCCGCTCGGCCCGTTCGTTGGGAAATTCCTCGGCCTGCTCGATGGAACTCATACGGTTGATGAGCTACGATCCGCCGTCACAGCCATGCCTCGCGATTCACAAGGCCTGCTCATAAAATTGTTAGAGGCGCTGCAACTGCATGGATGCTTAGCCGCTTCGCCCACAGCTTCGATCCGTCGGTATTGGTTTGATGTCGTTCGTGATCAGGACACGGTCCATCTGGGACATGCTGCCTTGCTCTATCGGCAACGTGAGACCCTGTTCTTGTTCGACCCATGGCTGCTGCCCTGGTTTGCCGAATCGCCGTTGCCATCACTCTGGAGTGGACTTGTACCCAAGCCTGCTGCAGTGTTCCTCACGCACGATCACGATGATCACGTCGATCCCCGCACCTTGCTCCACCTCCCTAAAGATATACCGATCATCGTCCCCAGTCGCCGGAACCGAAAGCAGCTGTTCTTCAATTATCAAGCGCTGCTCGCGGAGTTGGGATTTGATCACGTCATCGAGCTGGCCCATGGCGAAACTTGGGCGTTTGAAGGTGGCGCCGTCATCTCCGTCCCCTTTTACGGGGAAGATCCCTGTGACCTAGAGATGCCAAGGAATTGCTATCTGATCTCCGATCGTGGGCACAATGTATTGATTCACGCAGACAGTGGCCCGACTAACGACGGACGATCGGCACTCAAGGACAATATCATTCAACAATTAGTGGGAACGTACGGATCGATTCCCCTGGTGCTGGCCTCGCAACAACAGCTGCTTGAAATCCGAAGCCATGCCACCCATGCTCCGCTGTCCCATCCCGGGAAATGGTTGGATGTCGGCGAAAACGGCTACCTCACGAACGCGTATCTCGCTGAAGTCTGCGCCACCGCCCATGCGCAATTGTTTGTTTCCTATGCCACCGGAGGTGCTGATTGGTATCCGGACCACCTGTCCTTTATGTTCAGTCGTCGTAATCCAGCCAGAACGGCCCTCTTGACGGCTCACTGGGAACCTCCCGAGAAATTGAAAGCCTTTCTTATTTCACAGGAATGTCGCTATCATCGTGCCCAAGCCCTTGATCTCTATCGAGCAACAGACCAAGGCGAGATCCAAGTCATGTCGGCTGCAGATGCTCTCGCCCCGCTGAATTTGTATCGCTCAGACCACGGCGACCCGCCATTCATGAAGGCTGATAGAACACGGTAGAATATAATTTTCTGAGAAGGACCAGTCATGAGTAAGAATCCTCCACCCATTCTCGTCACAGGCGCCGCGGGATTTATCGGATTTCACGTGACCAATCGCCTACTGGACAGAGGTGAACACGTCATCGGCCTCGATAACCTCAATGATTACTACGACGTTCGATTAAAAGACGCTCGCCTCGCGCAACTGAAACTGCGTCAAGGATTCAGCTTCGTGAAGCTCGATCTCGCCAACCGACAAGGCATGCGTGACCTCTTCGCCGACAACACGATACGGCGCGTCGTCCATCTCGCCGCTCAAGCCGGTGTGCGCTATTCCCTCGTGAACCCTCACGCCTATACGGAAAGCAACATCGAAGGATTCATGAACATTCTGGAAGGCTGTCGGCATGCTGAGATCGAACATCTCGTTTATGCCTCCTCCAGCTCTGTCTACGGCGGCAATACCCACATGCCGTTTTCCATTCATGATAATGTCGATCATCCGGTCTCGCTCTATGCCGCCAGCAAAAAGGCCAACGAGCTGATGGCCCACTGTTATGCGCATCTCTATCGACTACCCTGCACGGGCCTTCGGTTTTTTACCGTCTACGGGCCCTGGGGCAGACCCGATATGGCCCTGTTCATCTTTACGAAGGCCATCCTGGAAGGCAAGCCCATCGAGGTCTTCAATGAAGGTAAGATGAAACGCGATTTTACCTACGTGGACGACATCGTTGACGGCATCATTCGGACACTTGATCATCCAGCGACTGCTAATCCGTCGTGGTCAGGGGAGAAACCAGATCCAGGAACCAGCTTGGCCCCGGCGAGAATCTATAATATCGGCAATCACCAGCCGGTTGAACTGCTGCGCTTCATCGAAGTCCTGGAGAATGCACTGGGGAAAAAAGCGGAGAAGAAGCTGATGCCGATGCAACCTGGAGATGTGCCCGCCACTTATGCTGATATTGATGATTTGACCAACGATGTCGGATTTAAGCCGACCACCCCGATTGAAGTAGGTATTCCTCGCTTTATAAAGTGGTATCGCGAGTTCTATAGAATCTGAAGAATTTGACCGTGTCTCGTTAGAAACACCCTACCGGCACAAATCCGGTACCGAAGAGCCTCGACAAGGCAATGTAATGAGCATTATCGTAAAATGAGTAGCTTGGCCCTCGTTGGTTGCGCCCGGTAATGTCTCCCCCATAGGACGGATCAGACCCAAAGTAAAAGCCTCCGCGGGTCTTCTGCACAAGATGCATCCATTCTGAGTAAAGTGAGCAAGCTTCCTGCTGAACGGAGCCGGATGGCGCAATACCGGCATGCCAATCACGCGCCCAATCCGGCACAGTATTCCCTCCCATCCCAGCGGTACGATCCTGATAGGGAGATGCCTGATAGTGAGGCATGCTGGCGGTGATGGAGCGAGGAGCCGTTGGCATATGCTCCAAATCGGGCACGACGGAAAGCGGCTTGAGTGCCAAGACAGAACAACCATCATTCTCTTTGTTCGTATACAGAGAACTACCATCTGCCTGATGACATTCCCAGGTCGTCGTGCTTCCGGGTGACAAGTCATCAAACGCTGAGACTGCGGAGGCAACCGCGAGGATTGTTGCTGAAAGATAAAAAGTTTGGATCAATCGCATGTGGCACCTCCAGATCACGGAGCAAAAAACCGTGATGGCCCGGCCCGTGGTGCCTACACCCTACGCAATACCCTCTTTTTTCGTCTATGCCCCTTTGGAGGGGGAAACCAGATCTGGAGCGGTTTTTAAGCGAACTGCTACAACAGAAATACGATCGGCGCCGGTTGTCGCGAGCCGTCATCACAGTCCATCTGAGAGATTAAACGGTTCCTTTCTTCACACGCATTTCACACCCACATATGTAGCTTTGCCTTGTCCCGCATGGAGAGCTCAGGTATCCTGCGATCACTTCGGTGATAGTCGATCGATCGTGAAACTACTCTGGACTGAGCGACAATTCCGCTGAACAACCAACGGCAAGATTGTTCAGACACAAGGGGTGGGATAGACAACCAATATGACCGACTATGGTGTCCTGGGGAATTTACTCTTTATTTACACGGTGTCTATCGCCGTCGTGTTTGTCTTTCACCAATTTCGGCTGCCTTCGATCGCTGGGTTTCTTGTTGCCGGAGCATTGATCGGTCCACACGGGCTGAACCTCATTTCCGATATTGAGACCGTGCAGGTCTTGGCGGAAATTGGGATCGTCTTACTGCTCTTCACGATCGGCATCGAATTCTCGCTGAAACACTTGGCTTCGCTTCGCAGGCTACTCCTCATCGCCGCTCCAATACAAGTCGGAGGCGTCATCGCCATTGCCCTGATAGGTGGGTTGTCGGCTGGTTTGCCGGCGCCACAAGCAATCTTTTGGGGGTTTCTGCTCTCGCTCAGCAGCACCGCCATTGTATTGAAAGCGTTGGCGGCCAGCGGAGACAGTGATTCGCCGCATGGACGGGCCACCATCGGCATTCTGGTGTTTCAAGATTTGGCGGTCGTCCCCATGATCTTGCTCACGCCCATTCTGGCCAGCCCCAGCGATGGGGCCTTGAGTTCTGTGTTACTCACGTTGGGCAAATCCATCCTGGTCGTCGGCTGCATTGTCGCAGGTGCGTGGTTTGCCGTTCCGAGACTTTTGGAACATATCGTTCGCAGCAGAAGCCGCGAGCTCTTCCTCTTGACGGTCATTGTCTTGTGCCTCGGCATTGCTTGGCTCACGTCACTCGGAGGGCTTTCTCTGGCCCTGGGCGCCTTCATCGCCGGACTCGTGATTTCCGAGTCCGAGTACAGCCATCAAGCCATCGCCGAAGTGCTGCCCTTTCGGGATAGTTTCAATAGCCTCTTCTTCGTCTCAATCGGCATCCTGATGGATTGGCGTATCTTGCTGGAATACCCCATTCTGGTCGTCGGCCTCTTGATTCTTGTCCTTCTCGTAAAGTTCGTCGCCGGAGCCGGAGCTGTGCTGGCCGCATCCTTACCCCCTCGCTCTGCCGTGATGACCGGCATCGCTCTGGCACAGGTAGGTGAATTCAGTTTTATCCTGGCTCAGGTGGGTCAGGATAACAACCTCCTGTCCGGAGCGCCCTACCAGATCTTCCTGGCCGTCTCGGTGTGCTCGATGATCATCACGCCGTTCCTCATGCAGCTATCGCCGCATCTCGGTCGTCGAGTCGAGGCCGTGCAACGACTCCTCCATTGGTTTCCTGGACAAACGACGGCGCATGTGCTGGAAGCAGAAGGGCGGCATCTCCGGATCAAAGACCATGTCATTATCGTGGGGTATGGATTGAACGGGCGCAATCTAGCTCGGGTATTGGGAGAAACAGAAGTCCCCTACATCGCGTTAGATTTGGACGGCGATACCGTACGCCGAGAAGCCGCACACGGCCTTCCGCTCTACTATGGCGATGCCACCAACCCGAATGTCTTGAGGCACGTGAAGATCGAAGATGCACGGGTTCTGGTCGTCGCGATCTCCGACCCCTTTATGGCTCGCCGGGCGGTACAGGTCGCCCGAAGCCTGAACCCCAAGATCCATATCGTCGTACGAACCCGCTACTTGCGGGAATTGGAAGAACTGCACCAGCTTGGAGCCGATGATGTGGTGCCTGAAGAATTTGAGACATCGATCGAGATCTTTGCGCTGGTATTACGAACCTACAACATGCCGCAGGACTTCGTCATGCGGAAGGCTGAGCAGGTGCGTCGGGAGGGGTACGCGCTCCTCCGCCGAAGCGAGCTTCCCGAGCTGGCGCACCACCTTCGCGGCGGCACCTTGGCTGATGTGGAAGTCGAAACGTGTCGGATTGACGAACATTCCCCGGCCGCCGGCCAGACGCTCCTCCAACTCGCGCTACGCCCGCGGACGGGCGCATCCATCATTGCCTTGACCAGAGGCGGCGTGACGGAATCCAATCCATCGGAAAAAACCAAACTCCTTGTCGGCGATATCGTCGTGCTGCTCGGATCCCGCGATGAGATCCAGCGAGCAATGGGGTTTATCCTTGCCAGCGAACCGGAAGTTTAGCTCGCCATTTCCGCACTGAGCCGTCCTGAACGCATGGTTCAGCTACGCCACCGAAGCGTCACTCGTTCTTTGAGCGGATGCTCAAAGGGTCGTCCTGTCTGAACCGACTCGAGATGAGCTGCCTTGAGTTTGTAGTACCATTTAGCCGGCATGTCGGCGTCCCCAAGAAACATCGACGAGGGCTTGTGACGCAACCCCATCGCAAGGTGCTTCATCGCCCGTTCATCCTGCCCCAGAAACACTTTGGTTAATGTCCGGAAGATGAGATTTCCAAACGGCAACCAATGCAGGCCGCGCCAATAGGCGGAAAAATCGATGCGACATTCCATCTCGGACACAGGCGTGGCCATCAATCGGTTGGCCAGCCACGCCGTGCCACATTGCATGAGCTCCACCCGTTGATTCGGCAGCAAGAAGTCGATGGTCGTGGTTAACGGGCCGCCATAGATGCGCTCCATCCAATGAAACGGCCCGCTGTTCTTGGCCGGCCGATGAGCGGTCATCCGAAAACCGTTCGGGATCGGTTCAAAGATTTTCATCTTCTCGTGCATTTTCGCATCGCTGCGCCACCAGGAATGGACGTAAGGGCCATGGACTGGGTCGATCAGACCGATGATGCCGTCGTCGGCCGTACAGGTATAGATGAGCGAAATGTGGAACGATTGTCGAGGTTCAGACGGGAGCGGCATGCGCGGAGCCGGAGGCAACGGATCGATGTTCCCCCGTTCATCGGCGAGATATACCCAAATCATGCCATCGGTTTCCTCGGCCGGATAGGACGCGACGCCGATTTTGTCGGTCTTCAGAATGGGCTCATCTGGGAGAGCAGGAATGCGCTGACAACGCCCCTTCGTATCGAACTGCCATCCATGATACGGACATTCCACTCGTTCGCCGTCGAATCGGCCGAACGATAACGGCATACCTCGATGTGGACAAATGTCACGCATGGCCGCCAGATTCCCTGCCCGATCACGGCAGAGCACGATCGGTAGCCCCAACATCTGAAGCCCCTTCATTGTTCCGGAACGCAGAGTGTGGCTCGGTACAGCCGGATACCAAAACCCAAAAAGGGGAGCGCTCCTGGATGCAACGACTTCAGGCGATGCAGGTGATTGGTGTTGAATCATTGATCGGCAGGGAACTCGTAAGAGAGGTATACAACAATGGGTTTGGACTATAACCGGGGCATAGGGCTAGGTCAAGCAATGTGCCGTAGTACACGTGGTTGTCCGGTTCCTTGACACCCCAAAGGACCACATACTATTCTGTTTCCATGCGATAGTCTCAGGTGTGGGTGTGATGCGTGATGAGGTAAGACAATGATTGCGACGCAAATAGAGCCGACCACGACATTAGCACAGCTGCAAGAGTCAAAACCTGAACGTGTGACGATTGTGTTGCTGAGCGGGGACCTCGACCGCGCAATGGCAGCGTTTATCATCGCCACGGGCGCTGCCGCGATGGGTATGCGTGTGACGGTGTTTTTTACATTTTGGGGATTGAACGCCATCCGTAGAAGAGGCGCAACAAGCTCGGCAAAAGATTGGCTCCGACGGATGTTTGGCCTGCTCAACAAAGGCGGCGCCGACACGCTCCCGCTGTCCCGCTTCCACTTTGGTGGGTTGGGCACGAAGATGATGCAGAAGGTGATGAAGCAAAATCGGATGCCGGGAGTCCCTGAGTTGATGCAAACAGCCCTCGATCTGGGCGTGCGGTTTATCGCCTGCACCACGACGATGGGTCTCATGGGCATCAGCAAAGACACGCTGATCGACGGCATCGATCAGTTCGCCGGCGTGACGACGTATCTGGCGGAAGCCAAACAGGGCAGTGTCAACCTGTTCATCTGAACCATCACCTGAAGTGAGGGGACGTTGATGATGCACGCTGATGTCACACTCGACACCTTGGGATATTTCTGCCCGATGCCGATCATCCTGACGTCCAAAAAAATAAAGGAGCTGGCGCTAGGGCAAGTATTGGAAGTCGTCTCCGATGATGAAGGCATTAAGAAAGACATGCCTGCGTGGTGTGAAACGACGGGTCATCAAATGATGGGCATGGAAGAGGAACAGGCAAAGTCAGGCCGGATCTACAAAGCGTTCGTTAAAAAGACAAAATAGTCGGACTTTCAAGAACCGAACAAGGCAAGAAGCCGGACGGACCATACGCAGTCCTCCGGCTTTTCGTTTGGACTGAGACGGCGGCATGGATCAAATCATCGCATGTGTCCCCAACTTCAGTGAAGGTCGAAATCGAGCAACGATACAGGCGCTGATCGAAGCTGTCACGTCAACAGCGGGTGTCGCGCTGTTGGACCATTCGATGGACCCAGACCATCATCGGGCGGTGTTGACGTTCTGCGGAACCCCTGAGGCAATCGTCGAGGCCGCCTTTCGTACCATTCGGATCGCGACGGATCTCATTGATCTACGTAAACATGTCGGCGCACATCCTCGCGTGGGAGCGACCGACGTGGTGCCGTTTATCCCGATCAGAGGCATAACCATGGAGGACTGCGTCCAGCTCGCCAAGCAACTGGGAGAAAAAGTCGGACGCGAGTTCGCGATCCCCGTCTTCTTGTACGAACGTGCGGCAACTCATGCCGACCATGTCCCGTTGGAAACGATCAGACGAGGAGGACTTGAGGGCTTGGCCTTCCGAATGGCTTCCGACCCAGACTGGACACCGGATTTCGGTCCGCATCGACTCCATCAGAGCGCGGGAGCAATCGCAATCGGCGCTCGGCCTCCTCTTATCGCATATAATGTGAACCTTTACTCCAAGGATGTTGAGATTGCCCGGTCGATCGCTCGGGTTATCCGTCATTCAAGCGGAGGTCTGGCCCATCTGAAGGCGATCGGCGTGGAGTTAAGCAGCCGCGGCATGGTGCAGGTTGCGATGAATGTGACCGATTACCAGGTGACTCCGATCCACACCGCACTTCAGGCCGTCAAGACTGAAGCCGGAAAGCGTGGCATAGAGGTGGCTGGAAGTGAACTGATCGGCTTGGTACCGCAAGCGGCATTGGACCACGCAGCCGCCGCTTCCCTGAAACTCGACCCATTCGCTCCCAGTCGGATACTGGAAACACGAATAGCTGAAACGATGCTGAAAAAAGACGGGACTGAACCAACCTTATCGAACTTTCTCGCTGCAGTAGCGGAAGCCAAACCCACACCAGCCGGCGGCAGCGTAGCTGCGCTCGTCGGCGCCTTGGCCGCGTCATTGGGAGTGATGGGCGCCCGCCTGAGCCAACAATCGGACTGGGCCGTCCGCCTCCTCGAGTTGAGCCGGCAGCTCCATAGGCTCGTCCAGGAAGACAGCAAAGCTTACAGTAAGCTAAGTGATGCCTACAAAATCCCTAAGCCTCACCCTGACCGGCCTCGCGCAATTGCTATGGCGCTCCAACGGGCCACAGAAGTACCCTTGGAAATCGCGGAAGCGGCTTGCGAGGTGGGACGATATCTTCATGCGTTGCGCGAGAAGGTGAAGCCTGCTGTCCGTTCAGATCTCACCGTAGGTTTCACCATGGCCATTGCGGCCGCCCAGTCCGGTCTCTCTACAGCCAATACAAATATTGATTCACTTATAAATCATGAACTTATGAATCTCTTTCAAGCCAGAATGGCAAAAGCCACCGCGAATCTTGATGAACTGATGGCGTTATGCTAGACTCCGGCCCCGAGTTCATGAAAACCATAAGCAGCAGGCTCGCTTGGCCTGAGAAAGTCGAAATCCACCCGAATGGAAATCAAGGTTTTTAACAACAACGTTGAGAAAGCCCTCAAGGTCGCTAAAAAGAAGTTGGCGGGAGAGGGTCTGTTCCGCGAGCTAAAGCGCCGTCGTTTCTATGAGAAGCCCAGCGTCAGGAAGAAGGCCAAACAACGCGAAGCACAGAGACGTCGACAAAAGTGGCTCTCCAAGCGGAGACCTGAATAAATATATCCGTGCAGTCTTCGTAATCCTCTTGGGTCTCATCCTCTCCTTCGCTCTCTTGCAAGCCTGATGCGGCGGGATCAAATCCACGGGGCTATCCAACTGGTCAGGGAAGAGGTGGGCCGGTGGCAAGAACCGGTCCTTGGAGTCGTCGCCAAGCAATCCGACCGAGATCCTTTTCTGATTCTCATCTCCTGTCTCCTGAGCCTTCGCACCAAAGACAAAACTACCAGGGAAGCCAGTGATAGGCTGTTCGCCATGGCGCGCAACCCGGCATCCCTGCTGAAACTGCCCCTCAAAAAGATCGAGCGGGCGATTTACCCAGTTGGATTCTACCGAACGAAGGCCAAATCCATTCATCAGATTTGCCGCCGGTTGATAGATACATATGGGGGAATGGTACCGGATTCCATTGATGAGCTCGTGACCCTCCCGGGGGTCGGAAGAAAGACCGCAAATCTGGTCGTCACCGTTGGATTTCAGAAGCCGGGAATCTGTGTCGATGTGCATGTCCATCGCATCAGTAACCGGTGGGGTTACATCAAAACCAGGACGCCGGAAGAATCGGAGAAGGCCCTCAGGCGCACGCTCCCCAAACAATATTGGATCACCTATAACGATCTCCTTGTCCCCTATGGACAAAATCTTTGCCTCCCGGTTTCACCGTTGTGCAGCACGTGCAAATTGGCACAATTGTGCGATCGAGTAGGGGTCAAGAAATCTCGCTAGTGGAGAGGAGTACGGCGCACGCGAGCGATCAAATAAATAATTTCGTTTCCGCCTCAGCAGTCAGCGAAAGGATGGCCGGCAAGCCAAGGACCTCATCAACATTCTTTTCGACCGCACCTGCATCCACGCCCATATATTCCAATCCGGCGCTGCAGGCGATGAGCCGAAGCTTCCCGACATGCTTGGCATCCTGAAACATTTCTGAGATCTTCGGTACCTTCTTCTCTTTGAGCAGCCGAGCGACCTCTGCGGCCGATTCGGCATATTCCGGCGGAAAATCAATCTGATCGATCTTGCCTTCGGCGAGTTTTTTGATCGTCCAGAATAACAGGACGACAATCACGTCTTTGCCCATTGCCGCGGCCGTCATACCGAGCGTTGCGACTTGGTGCAGCTTATCGTACGTGGCATTGTGAGCGAAGATGACAAACTTCGGTGGTATCGACATATCTACTTCTTCCATGCGCGGGCTTTCACGCTGTTCACGTAGTCAGAAATGGCCGCGTCGACTTCCGCAGCAGTCATCGGACGATCATGTATCTCACTTTCATCGACAAGGTATCGATCATGTTCCTTCTCCTGCCTGATAACGACCGCGTTCTCAGGAGTCACATCGATCAGCATGAACCATTCTTTCGCCCTTTGTACAATGACGACCTGTTTCCCGGCTCCTTTTTTCGTCACCTCGATCTGAAGATCGCTCCCAATATCACTGTCGTGCTCTGCCGCGCCCGCAAGTGACCCACACCAGACCGCCGACGTCATCTCAAGAAGGAGCAATAGCACCACGAAACAAGGCTGGCAAAGACTCATGTCGCGGCTCCATGCTTGGTGATTATAGCGACCGTGCTCAACGGCGTAAACACGAGACTTCGCCAAGCATCGCCTTGAGGGGCGCGAAAGCCCATGCTAGGATGCCGCCCGATGGATTGGCTTCTTTCGTCGGTTCAGCAGTATGTCTCAACCGAAACCCTCGTAGCCCTGACGGCGCTCTCGGTTGTCTTTTTTGTCGGATCGTTGATTGCCATCCCGTTCATCCTCGTCCGGCTTCCGACCGATTTCTTCGACATTCGTGTTCCGCGCCGCTGGATGGAAGGTCATCACCCGGTGCTTCGGCTATTGGGCCACGTTGTGAAAAACGTGGTTGGAGCCGTTTTTCTCTTCGCCGGTTTCTTGATGTTGTTCTTGCCTGGCCAGGGCCTTCTCACGATGTTGATCGGTGTAACCATGCTGGATTTCCCCGGGAAGCGAAAGTTGGAAGCGAGGATGATCGGCCAACCAGCTGTCCTGAACACCATCAACAATATGCGCCGGAAGTTCGGAAAACCGCCGCTCACGATTGCCCCCCAACCGTGAACGCGCAACCCACCCACTCTTCCGGATCGGACATCGAACGTGTTGAAAAGCCGACTTCTGATTACTCATTCCACAGAATGATAGGTTCCATCTATGCCTGACTCAACGGACGCGAGAAAGATACTTTACTTAATCGACGGCAGCGCCTACATCTATCGCGCCTTTTTTGCCCTGCCGGCGTTGAACAATTCAAAAGGTCTCCAGACCAACGCGGTCTACGGATTCATGACCACCCTGCTGAAAATCATCCGCGAGCACACACCGGACGGTCTTGCGGTCGCCTTCGATGAGAAAGGGCCCACGCTCCGGCACGAGGAGTTCAAAGCATACAAAGCACAGCGGCCACCGATGCCGGACGGCATGAAAGCACAGATCCCATACATTCATCGAGTCGTGGAGGCGCTGAACATTCCCGCCGTCAAGCAGGTCGGATATGAAGCGGACGATCTGATCGGCACGTTGGCCCGGCAGGCAGAGCATGCCGGCTACGATGTCGTGATCGTCACAGGCGACAAGGACATGTTGCAGTTACTTACCCCGCACATACGCATCTACGACCCGGTCAAGGATAAGTGGTCCGGCGATGCAGAATGTGTGGCGAAGTTCGGCGTCGAGCCGGGGCGTGTGGTCGAAGTCATGGGACTCATGGGAGATACCAGCGACAACATTCCCGGAGTCAAAGGCATCGGTGAAAAAACCGCGATGAAACTCATCGCGCAGTTCGGGACGATCGAGGAACTGCTCGGCCGTCTCGACGAGGTCGCCCCTGCCCGCATCAAGGCCCTCCTCACCGAACAGGCTGAGAACGCGCGGCTCAGCCGGAAACTGGCGACCATCGACACACAGAGTCCCGTGGAATTTCATCCCGAGTCCTATCGGATCAAGGCACCGCATGACGAGCAATTGACAGACCTACTCCGCGAGTTGGAATTCACCTCCCTCCTCAAGAGCCTTCAGGCATCGCCTAAACAGCAAGAAATCAAGGGTCAAGACATCCCCACCATCGAAGACGAAGCAGCGGCGCAACGATTCGTCGACAGTTTGCCGAAGGACTCGCCCCTCGGCCTACACTGTTTGTTAGCCGGCCAACCAGGCGTCCATACTGACCTGCTCGGCATGGGCCTCTCCACCGGTGAGCGCACGGCTTTCATTCCGATCGATATACGCACATTCATGCGGCCGATCATGCCTCTTCTGCACGACCAGCACAGGACAAAAGTCGTGCACGACCTCAAAGGCACCCTGCTCGCCTTCCATCGAATCGGCGTCACCTTGGCTCCACCTTACGTGGATACAATGATAGCCGACTATTTGCTCAATCCAAACCGCCGAGACCATGGCCTCGAAACGATTGCATTGGAACGGTTAGGCAAACGGCTGGGATCAGAAACGCATGAGAAGGCACAACCACAGTCGCTCTTCGAGATCGACACTGGTTCACGAGAAGCCGCAACGGAAGCTGCCGCTGCCCTGGCCAAGCTCGAGCCGATCCTGAGAGACCGATTGGTTGAGCAAGGAAGCTCGAAACTGTTTGCCGATGTGGAGATGCCGCTCGTCCCTATCCTCGCCGAGATCGAACGGAATGGGTTCCTGTTGGATGTCGAAGGACTCCACGAGTTGAGTCAGGAACTTGAGCGAGAGCTCGACCGCATGATGGAAACTATTGCGCGAGTGGCCGGAGGCGAATTCAACATCAATTCGCCGAAACAACTCGCGACGGTCCTCTTTGAGAAGCTTGGCCTGAAACCCCTGCGGAAAACGAAGACCGGCTATTCGACCGACGAAGACACACTCACACAACTCGCGACGCAACACGAGCTGCCGGCCCAGATTCTCAACTACCGAAGCCTCAGCAAACTCAAATCGACCTACGTGGACGCTCTCCCTGAATTGGTGAGGCCGGAGACGAAACGGCTCCACACTTCATTGAACCAGACCGTCGCCGCTACCGGGCGGCTCTCCTCCACCGACCCCAATCTTCAAAATATTCCTGTAAAAGGCGACTACGGCCTGCGTATTCGCGAAGCGTTTATCGTTCCCAAAGGCCATGAACTCCTCTGCGCCGACTACAGCCAGATCGAGCCACGCATCCTGGCCCATCTCTCGCAAGATCCCCGCTTGCTCTCCGTCTTTTCCAAAGGCGAGGACATCCACATGGCCACGGCCATGGAAATCTTCGGTCTGCCCTCCAGTCAGATCACCAGAGACATGCGCCGCGCCGCCAAAACCGTCGTCTTCGGTATTGTGTACGGCATCAGTCCGTTCGGCCTCTCGCAAAACCTGGGCGTACCTCAACCAGAAGCGAAGAAATACATCGACACCTTCTTTGAGCGATTCTCAGCTGTCCGGGCCCTCATGGATCGGAACATCGC
>CABVRV010000088.1 GCA_902500755.1 uncultured Nitrospira sp. | reverse complement strand
AGCTCGCGAGAGAGGTTTTTCTCGAACCGCATCTCGCACGTCCATTTCACATCGAGTTGTTTCTCGATCATCTGCTGACACAACCGTTTCGTCGGCGCCAACGCGAAGCACTCGTCTGTGAAAAAGAAATGCCGCACGCCGTAGCGTTGCTTGAGCCATTGCAACTCTTCGATGGTCCGCGCTGGGTCTTTCTGACGGAAATTCTGGTGATCGAGCGTAAGAGCGCAGAATGCGCAATCTTTATAGTAACAACCTCGAGAAAACTGAACCGGAAGCACCGGTTCCGGCGACAAATAGCGATCGAGTGGAAACCCATCATAGTTCGGCGCCGGGAGTTGATTGACATTTTCCGAGTAGAACGGCTGGTTGACGGTGATTTTTCCATTGTTACGATAGATGAGGTTCGGAACCTTGCTGTAATCCTTCTTGCCTGCCAGCTGATTCACCAATTCCAGCAAAGCCGTTTCCCCTTCGAACACGACGATATCGTCGGCCAACTCGAACAGACTCGGGCAGCGGCGGATGTTGTCTACGAGACGAGTAAAGATGCTGCCACCGATGGTCACGTGGAGATCGGGAGCGGCCTCTTTGATCAACCGACAGAGTGTCAGGCCGGGAATGATCTGCGAGGTCGCGGTGATTGATACCCCAATGAGATCGGGGCGGCTGTCGACGATTGACGGAACGAATCGGTTCCGGAAGAGGCTGAGAAAGGGATTCTGCGCTTCGTCCCGAACGACCTTCATCAGATCTTTGGAGGAATAGATCGAGTAGTTTCCAAACTGATTATCCACAACCGTGAGTCGGGTCGGGAAATATACTGCAGACACAACTTCCAACCATTTATCGATCATGAACAGGCTGGCACGATAGGCATCCGGATCGTAAAACCCCTCGCTGCGCAAGGTCTCCTTCGCAAGCTCGATGCGGTCGACGAGATAGGAGAACCGATCGAGAGAATCAGTCACTTTCGCGTAGTGCTCTCGGCTTCCGGCACCAGTCTCTCCGGTCTGAGCGCTCTCAAGCCCACGCTGCTTGGCGATCAACAGTTGATACACCTCGGCCGCATAACTTCTGGTCAGTACCGTATCCAGTAATTCGATGCCGAGATCACGTTGTGAAACGTCTGAAACTCCACCCTGGCGCAGAAACCCCGTCAAAGAGGGCAAACTGAGATAGGGCTGAGAAGGATGCCATGTCGGAGGGAACAGCAAGGAAACTTTCATGGCCAGGTAGGTCCTTTTACTCTGAAAAATCAGTGATTTCGATGAATGTTTCTTTTATACCCTCCGCAGTTTGTGAAATGCAATCCCACAGCATGATCATTCGTCAAACTGTCGAAATCATCTAAAAAAAGAGCCCCGGACCAGGAACCGATCCGAGGCTTCCCTTTAACTACTTGACGTGTTCAGTTACGGCAACGATATCTCACGCCGCCAGAGCCACTAGAGTTTCAACGTGAACCAGGTCGATAATGACTTCATGCCGTTCCGTTCGATGTTGGCCCCATCCCACACCGCAAAGGCGATGGGCACCGATATCCCGGCTTTGAACTGCACGTCGTTTGCATCACCATTTTCCAAGGTCCGCTTCACAACAACTCGCCAGGTCGGACCGGTGTACCCACCGCCCTTGATGGACCCGGACGGTTCCCACACGCCATTTCCGATCACATCCTGATGCGCTTGGGTCGTGAGCGTGCTGAAGCCATTCGCGCTCAAATCTTCGACTGAACTCACGCGGAGCGTCGGATCGGACATAATGTTGCCCGACCAAATGCCGGAATTGAAGGGCCCCAGGCTCCGGCCAATTCGGTCCGGATAGGTGACACCGCCGGCAGGCTCTTCAAAGTAATAGTCCCAGAAAATGCCAGGGTATTGATCGTCTACGTCCCAGATACCCGCGCTGTCCTTGCCGATGTCCTTCTGCCATTCGGCATTCCACCGCCAGATGTTGGTCGTCCCACCGGATTGCCCCATGCACTGGAACGGCGGAGCCCCAGCCGTGTTGACAGGAAACATCACCGCCACCTGGTCGCGGAAGTCCTGCGGGCCGATCGCCGTGTCATTCTTCGTCTGGTCACTCCACTCCAACCGTAACCCGATATCCTTTCCATTGGTCATGGCCTTGACGAACACCGACTTCACCGAGATGTTGGGGTGCATCGGCGTGGTAATCAATTGCCCGCTCAACGGAATGACGACACCTGGAACACTTTCCCAAATGGGGTTGGCGCCGTCCATGGGAATCGGGCCCTTGACCGTCTTCGCCGGAATAGTCACCGGTTGACTGACGGCCAATGGCACTCGCCCCATCGTCAGCAGCAATCCGACGGTGAGGACGGAGAGAAGAATGGCAAACACCAATTTCTTGTTGGTCGTCTGCGCTACTCTCATGTGCTAATTCCTCCTCTCGATGATGGTAAAGAAAACGTCTCTTGCAATAACCGTTATCGATTCAGTCGCTCACGCAGTGCCGGCAGGTCCCCCCTGCTCCGTATCCTTCTCTTTATCCTTCACATCCATGTACGATTGCGCACCCACCTCGTTCAGCAACATGGTCAATTCATTCCCTTGATCTTGCGCACCACACTCATACGTCTGCCCTTCCGGAGAGCTGAACGTCGCCGGACGGTAGTCGGTTTCCGTATAGGGCTGAGGCACCACACCGAGAAACGCGGTTTCAAACTCCATCCATTCGGCCGTCAGATCGGCGATCAATTTGAACGGGCCTGAATCCGCCTTCTTAGCCAGCATGCGGCAGAAGAGCGGTACCCACCGACCGATATGGTTCTTGACGAACTTCTTCTGGGCATCGACCACGATCTGTGTTTTTTCGATCCCGTCATGACAGCGGGAGTACGATTCTTTGTAGGCGAGAAAGTGCATGAACTCGAATTCGACACTGAGGTGGTCGAGTCGCTCATGGATATCTTTGGACAACTCGACTCCAAAGGCCTTGTAAAACCCTGAAATATCTCCCATCACATGGGATTGTGCGAATACGTGGTCATTCCCGAAGAGGGTTTCGTAGGGGGGACAATCCAGCGTGATGACATTGCTGAACACTCGGCGATGTTCAGACTGGAGATCGCTGAGTTGCCAATTGACACACTCTGACGCAACCAAGTCTTCGATCAAGGCCATCTGCTTCCTCAGCACGCTTAACTTTCCATTCGCTCGCTCACTCCCGTCTGAGCCAATGGCAACTTCCAGCGCATCAAGCGCAGCCCTACCATCCTCTACAAACTCTCCGCACCGGAGGTAATCGAGAAATTCTTCATCTTCCGGGTACAGAAGACTCCAGGAAATCAACAGATAGATCTTGCTGCGACCGAGCGCGCGTTCAACGGCGGGAGAATCCTTGATGGCAGAGGGACCTGGCATCGTGGCGGTTGCTACGGGGGACAACCCTTTGATTGGTTGTTGGCTCGTCACAGACATCGCCTCCTAGCCGCTTCGTTGACCACACGCTTCCCCAGCATGGTCGAAGAACGAAGCCATGTATGTATATGAAAAGGCTTGCACGAAGTCAAGGGTGAATTGGTTTGATCATGGTCGTCGAATTTTTCTCCCGGCAAGTCGCATCGTTGGGATGATGGCATCATTGGCCGATCTCCGTCAAATGCCTCGCAGGCACCACTCGAATCGCCACGTGATCATTGACGGTCTTGCAGACCATCTCACACATGCCACATCCCACGCAGGCTTCCGTCATCACGGAAAGACACAACGACTCGAAATCCATGGCGAGGGCATCGGTTGGACATCGCGACACGCACGCGTGGCATCCTTGACCTGCCGTGCACAGCCGGTGTGAGATCGTGGCGACTCCCATGTGGACAAGGCTGCGATGCTCAACCGGTACGAGCGCGTCCGTCCCGCAGGCTGTCACGCACGGAAAGTCCTCACACAGGAGGCAGGGTGATTGATCGGCATACAGAACCGGTGTGCCGTCGTTCGGATGGGCGACAATGGCGTGAGGCGGACAGGCCTTCACGCAATCATGACATTTTGTGCATCGATCGAGAAACAGTGGCTCTTCCACCGCACCGGGAGGGCGCAACCAGTCGAGACGGACCTGAGCCGTGGCCTGCTCCTCGCGGAGACCATCTGCTTCTTTGACGAACTCTTGCGCAGCTTTGACGGTGGAGAGAACAGAGTCTTTCAGAAAATCCCGCCGACCGTATGAAGGATTGGTGGCCATTCACGCAACCGGGATGGCGGCGATTTTCACCATCCGCATTACATCACTCCATCTGCTCGCAACTTATAGACTTCCACACAGCGATCGCAGGCCCCGAATTCGATATCCCACCCCGGGTGATTCTCACGGATGAAGTCGAGCACATACGGCTCCAATTTCGTGCCCATGTCCTCCACCCACGAATAGGTCGGAAACCGGCACAACGGGCAAGGAAAACCCGGCATGAGCATGATCTTATTTTCCGTCTCCGGCACCTCACCGCCTTCCACATCCACGGCTCGATCCATCACCCGAAGCGTGTCTGCAGACATTTCGATCAATTCTGAATGGGTGAAATATGACGTTTGCCAGAGTCCTTCAAACACCGATTTCAGTTGAGGGGGTGGAATTTTTCGATACCAAGACCGAAACTCCTTGAATCGATCCTCTTTACTCAACATCGGCTCTTTACCTGCGGCCACCAACCGACTATCCACGCTCAGGCTCCAGAGCACGCGATAGCGCTGCAAGAGTAAGGTTTCTTCGCCGGGATTGAGTCCCATTTTGGTATCCGGATCGTAGCCGAATTGCGGGTCGATCATATCGGAAATATGCATCAACTCATGGCGGCAATAGCGAGTCAACGCCGGGTCGTAAAATCGACGTGGGATCAATTTGATCCCGACACCCTTCAGGCCTTTGTCTTCAAACTCTTTGGCCAGATCTTTTTCGACCGATCCCCACTTCCTGAGGATATCGACGCCTTCCTGGTCTTCCTTCAACACCCCTTTCACCAGAACGATTCCCACCGTCTGCTTCAAGAGCGGGTACTCGTTGAAGGAATCGCGCACGATATCCGAAAATCCCCAAATGCCGAAGAGATATTGGTACAGTTTTTTGAACTCCGCCTCCCGATCTTCGAGGATAAACTTCTCGTAAATCGGGTCGGCATGCTCATGGAATTCCTTGTAGTAGGTCGGATCGCCTTCCCGTTCCGTCTTTTCGACGAACGAGTCGATCACTTCTTGGAGCAAGGCTGGTTGGAATCTGATTTCCATTAGTAGCGGTCGAAGGGTTGACTTGGCCGCGAGGCATCTCTTACGATCCGAACGACCGAAAGAATTATACTGGCCGGTCTCTCCACCAATCAAGGACCAGGCGGCCAAGGAAAGACACGACCCATGCCGGAACCTATGACATCCCTTTCGCTCCCGACCGTCTCTACGGAAACATCGCCGGCATCAACACCTCCTCTCGACTTTTTGGAGTATTGGGGCGCCGATTGCCGTGAGGTAAAAACGTTTCGTGGCCATTCGCACGGGATCTGGGCCATCGCGTTTTCACCGGACGGATCCGTGCTCGCCAGCGGAGGAGCCGAGCGCCTCGTGCGCATGTGGGACATCGAAACCGGACGGTTGCTGCGCTCCCTGCGTGGTCACACCCATGACATTCGCGCCATCGTCTTCACCCCCGATGGACAAACCCTCGCCACCGGCAGTGAAGACCGCACCATCCGCCTTTGGAATGGGAAAACCGGCGAGCCGATGAAGCTCTTGTTCACGCGTTACGACCACAATGTCTGCAGCCTTTCACTCTCGCCGGACGGCCTCATGCTGGCGCGCGGCAGCCATAACAAAGACATCAAGATTTGGGAAGTCACTACCGGCACGGAGCTGATGACCTTACTCGGGAAGGATGAGTACGATCACCACTGGTCGGTCTGCGTCGCATTTTCTCCAGACGGTGTTCATCTCGCCAGTGGAACAGACATCGGAAAGATCAAGATTTGGGAGGTGCTCCCGAGCGGCGAGGAGAAGGTGCTCCATGACGGCCATTGGCGGCGAGACCAGGAAGATTCTACCGAGACCCGTGGCTACTTCATCGAGGATGACGGTGGATTCCAAAAACCGATGGACTACTGGATCGGTGCTATGACTTTCACGCCCGATGCCAAACTCCTGATTACCGGCAGCCGAGACACCACGATCAAACTCTTCGAGATGCCGAACGTCGTGGAGAAAAAATCCCTCACCGGCCACAAAGGCTGGGTGCGGAGCCTTGTCGTCTCTCCGGATGGGAAGGTCTTGGTCAGCGCGAGCGATGATCAGACGATCAAATTTTGGGATCTCTCAACCGGTCGCAACTTCCGGACGCTCAAAGGCCATAGTGGCGGGGTGCGTTGCCTCACCTTTTCTCCGGATGGCAAGCGCCTCGCCAGCGCGTCCTGGGACCGGACCGTGAAGCTGTGGGAAGGGGGAGAGAAAACGAAAGAGTAAGCGCACTGCTTACAACAACAAGCCGGGAACGTCTGACACCTTCTTTGCAATGCCGTACTGCCACTGCCCATAGACCCCATCGGCATTCACCGCCGCAACCCATCGTTCAGCCGCGGCACGTTTTACTTCCTCCAGCGGATCGTACCCTTTGGTTTCCAAGATCAGATAGCTCGCTGGTTCGGCCTTCAGACGAACGAGAAAATCCGGCACATAGTCGTGCATCTGTCCATTGTGCAAGTAGGGTATCGCGAATCCAAGCCCTGAATTCTTGACGAAAGCCTCGACCGCTTTGCTCCTATCCAGGTAATAGGCGGCGGACTGCTCCCATTGCTTGGTGTCCGCAACGGCATAATTGAGATGGGATTTATTGACCTCCCGCACCTCGCGGCTTGTCCAAAAGTCAACTTCGGCAGTAGAGCCTGGCCCGCGTGTCGCTTCATAACGAGGCACCTCCGGCGTTTCTCCTTGTGACGTGTCAGGCCGAATCGCCTCCAGCAATCGCTCGACAACCCAGCCATAGTAGGGTGCAAGAAAGAGATCCTTCTTGTCAGCGGGTGGCCGAGCTTCTACTTTCTTGTCGAGGTACGATTCAATAATGCCGGCGAGCTGAGGAAACAGCTGATGCGTGGGAATCGTGCATTGTTTCTGGGCGACATACTCCCGCGCAAGCGTCTTGGCAAGATCGAACACCAGTTCCTGCATCCGCCGCTTCGCACGAAACTCATCCAAATTGACTTCGTCTACTCGACCTGGACCGCTGAGTGTGAGTTTGCCCTTTGTGGTGACGTGAAGGCCCTTCACCTCCACCTCGGGAGGGATTCGGCCCGGTTCCAGAACCAGCGACGGAACCGTCGCCCAATCCACTGTCACCTTGTTACGAAGCGCCTGAGTGTACCCTTCCACGCGCGGAAACGTGATCTCAAACTGAGCTTTAGCAGGAATGGCATGAACATGATATCGCTTCACGCGCGGTTGCGGCTGGCCTTGAGGATTGGCCTTGAATGGAATCACTTCAAATGGAACACCGAACACCTTCGCGACTTCCTCTGTAAGCCGACCGTCTGGACCGACCTCATAACTGGCACGCCGCAATCCTCGACCCACCACTTGCTCACAAAGCAACTGCGACATGAATGGCCGAAGCCCAATGATGTGAGTCACGGTGTTGCAATCCCAACCTTCCGTAAGCATGCCAACACTGACGATGCACCGCACATCCCGACCTGGCGGATGATCTAGGCGGCCAAGCTTGTCAGCCAGCTCTTTGAATCCTTCTGGATAGATCGGCCGGCCCACCCGATCCGTGGGCCACGCGGTTTTTCCGACCGTATCCAGGGTGAAGCGCATCCAACGGACTTCGCCGTTCTTCGCCTCGCCGGAATCGGACTCTCGCACTACCTTGGAATCCACCCGAATTGTGTTCTGCCGTCCGTTGTTCCTGAACCCTTCGAGCTTCACAGGCGGAATGCCGGTCGGCGCCTTGTCTTCCGCCAGCCACTCGTACAGCACCTTGGCGATCTGCGTGTTCTTGCAAACCAGGATAAAGACCGGGGGCCGGGGATCGTCGCGATCCCTCATCCAGTCCTCACGTTCTCTTTCCCACAGCGCACCCAACATTGCGATGGGATGATGGGCGTACTTCAAGATCGCCTCTGGTTTGGGGTTCGCTTTCTTCCCCCCTCGCTCCGCCGGGGTCAGTTGAGGCAGAATCCAGTGCCAGATATTGAAGTAGCCGGGAATCTCTTTGCCGGTGGTGTCACGGACCGCCAGCTGAGGGATTTTCACCAAGCCGGATTCAATCGCGTCGATCAATCCGAAATCACTCACCACCCATGGAAACGGTCGGTTCGTATCCTGGCCGACACGACCAAGGAAATAGGGCGTTGCGGACAGGTCAAGGCAGAAGTTGATACCGCGCAATTTTTGAATGCGATCCAATCCGTCAATCCAAACCGTCGCTTCCTTGAAAAAGTCCTCAGCCTCTTCATCCTCTCCGAAGAGATCGTCCTCTTCTTCATTGTTCTCCGCACGGACGATGCGATAGGCATGGTGCGCTTCGTCGTTCATCACAAGAATGTTCTGTTTCCCGCCGACCTCACGCCCCAGAATGCGATTGACCAGAGCCGTATCACTTTCAACATAGCGCCGCGATTCGACTGAGACCTTCTTCAACGTGCCGTCCGTCTCTCGATCCTCATCAAGCACCGTCAACATCCCGGCAGCCACCTGCCGCTCGAAATCTTCCAGAGTCAGATAGCGAGTCCCGCGCGCCGTCGTCGTCTTCGAGCTGATCGTAATGATTTCCTTGGTTCGCACTTCGACTCCGGCTTTATTTACCCTTGCGCCCACGCCCCCGGTTTGAATCGATTGAGGCTCAAAGACGTGCCAATTGGTGACAAGTACACGGCCTTGCGTCAACAATGGCATCAGGTGGGATGGCACGAGATCACGCAAACGATAGAGGCTGGCCTCCCCTCCTTCGGGGTCCAACTCTCGAAGCCGGTTCTTGATCGTCACATTCGGGCAGACAATCAGCACCACATCGGAGAAGCGAGCGTCACTGCGGTCATTCACCTTGTTGAGGATACTCCAGGCGGCCAGCATCCCCATCACCGTGGTCTTACCGGAACCGGTGGCCATCTTGGAGGCATAGCGCCGAAATCCGGCATAGCCATCGTTTCGTTTACCCTCACTGATCTCTTCCTGAGGCACCTCGATCCCCTGCCGGTAGTCGGCCCTGGCCTCTGTGAGAAAGATGATGGTTTCCACTGCATCGAGTTGCGCGAAGAAGAGCCGCTGTGCCCGTCCATCGCGTCGCCACCACTGCAGCAACTCCAGTGACGTTCTGGTCACGCCGGGATAGCCCTCCATTCGCCACTTCTTCACCTGCGTGCGAATGCGGTTGACGAGTTTCAGCTCAATGGCCGTGCCGACGACACGCCCGGCTTCCGTCTCCGGCTTCGCTTTGGGATCTCGATAGAAGTACATCGCCGGACGGCGACCCGGACGCCGTTCCGGCGTTTCACCTTCTACGATGTGCCAATGTTCGGTTGGTTCGTCGAACGGGGAATTGAGGATGGGTTCCGGAACTTCGTAGCCGCTCATTGGTTCTTCGGTAGCAGAGAAAGGATCTTCGCGCGAATTCGATGCGCCGCAGCGACCACGTCGCGACCGTCTGCCTCACCAGGTTCGAAGAGATCGTCCGGATAGCGGGCAGCCACACCGTACGACGTCAACTTCCGGCAATCCGACTCCAAGTCCGCAAGCCCGGCGTCGCACTCGACGCACTTCGCAAGTAGGGCCACCAGATCGTGCGTCTTCGACAGATCACGGCCATGAGCGATTAGGAAGGCTTTCAGGACCTTCTCGGCAACCTGTTGCGCATGAAAGCAGACCGTATCCCAGGGAATTTCTTCGGCAGCGAGGTTGTTTTGGATGTTCAATAGATCGTGGTCGGCCTTGCGCAACCAGGCCGAGAAGTTGGACTTAGGGCTGCTCATACAGCACCTTGCCCTCCTTCTCGATCACTGAGAGGAGCGTGCCGTTGACGCGGCGCAGGCGACGAACTTCTTCCGGTGTATAGACGACGATGTCCATCGGCCAGGGACGCAGGCCGAAGACTTCGCTCACCTCGATCGCGCGATCAGGCGGGCGACGTGGCGTGTCCATCTCGATGAAGAGGTCCAGGTCGCTGTCGGGCCGGGCATCGCCTCGCGCATGGCTTCCAAAAACTACGATGCGCTTCGGATGAAAGCGCTCAACAATCGTTTTCGTAACATGGTCCAGAAATGCCGTCTGTGTCATAGACGAAGCCTCCTTACCGCCAGTTTACGCCAGCTTCTTCACCACCAGCAATTCGTTACCCCGGTCGTCGATCACCTTGACGGCAATCTGCTTGTGCTCGCCTGCCTCAAACGGTGCGCTCGTTGTGCCAGACAAATGATCCCACACGCTCTCCTCGTATTCTCCCTTGAGCGCTTTCTTCAGATTATCCCAGGCACTCGTGCGGGGGAAGAAGGCTTGCGAGACGTGGAAGCAGAGGTCGTTGTAGTCCGTATCCAGAAACCAGGCGGGCACATCGTTGCCACTACGGTGCGTCACATCCATCGTGATGGGATCGAACACGTCCAGTCCCAGAAGTTCGACCTGGTAGAGCCTCTCACCTTTCACATTTCCCTTTTCACGTTTCACGCGTATTTCAGGCTGGCCGCAGACGCTGAAGATCTGGCTCGACCGCATGTTCTTGAGCAGATCGCCCATCATGAGGTCCGGCGTAGCCTGGACATAAGTGGCGGGGACGCCCATGACATCGGAACATTTTTCCACCAGCGTCCGCGCATTAGGTTGAATCGCAAAACCGACAACATAAAGGTGAGTATAGTTTTTCGCATGAGCCTCACGTGCCGCTTCGTAGACC
Organism: uncultured Nitrospira sp.; assembly: GCA_902500755.1. Lineage (GTDB taxonomy): Bacteria > Nitrospirota > Nitrospiria > Nitrospirales > Nitrospiraceae > Nitrospira_D. The sequence continues at coordinate 3,322 of CABVRV010000088.1, read as the reverse complement.
AGCTTCTCGCTAACCGCACCATTCTCCGGACCGAATACGAAAGCAACGGGTTTGTCCTGCCCGTTCGACACTAGCGATTCAGCCGATAAGCTGAGGGTCCTCGCGGGTGGACGAATGTTCTTGAGCGTGACGGTCCTATTGCCTTCCAGCCGGAGCATCGGACTTTTGCGGAGCACTTCCAGCATGCGATCGACGAACGAGCCATAGGCTTCGGTCGAACCGGCGCCGGAATCTTCAACGCCATCACCTTCCCAATCGACCGGTATCGGAATCGTCGCCTCGACACAGAAGGGACCAGTCACGCGGGTGATACCGCTTTCGACTTCAGGCCGGTCCACCAGCACTTCTTCCGCAGGCGGCTCGTTGTTGGCGATGGACTTGAGCGTGACATGCGGAACAATTCCACCGACCTCTTCGCCCTTCTTGTTCTGCTTGCGCTCGTAGATGAAGCCTCCGGCTGGACCACGATGCTGGTCTTTCAACTCATACCAAGGAAAGGTTGCGGTCAGGAGCCGTTGTCGAGCCAATGCCAGCGGGACACGACTGGCATCAGCTGTAATCCAGCGCCGCCCCCACTGCTCGGCGACATAGGCTGTCGTGCCGCTCCCACAAGTCGGATCGAGCACCAGATCGCCTGGGTCAGTGGTCATGAGGAGACAGCGTTCAATAATTGAAGTTGAAGTTTGGACAACATAAATCTTCGGGTCTGTCCTGCTTTGGACCGCCCCACTAATATCCGTCCAGAGATTGCCTATAGCTGCAAGCGAGAAATCCTCCTTAAAACGCCGGTAATTAAGCTTGCCCTTTGAGCTAACATGCAAACGGTTTGTGACAGCCAATTTCTGCATTCCAGTCAGGTCGGTCTTAAATGTTCCTGTTCCTGGAGTAAACCGCTTACCCTGATATTCAAACTCTCGAAGATCTCCCTCCCCCGCAGGGCGGGAGCTGGTAATGTTATCAACCCGGAAGAGCTTCGCCCCGTTAGGTAGCAGCAACGTTCCGTCCATTTCGTCTTCGCTTGCAGGACGAACCTTCCCGTCTTGAAGCATGACTTGGTCATACCTACTATCGGCCTCATCACTTCGCTGAATAAAGATCTGATTGTATTTGCTACAAGACTTGTTTTTCCCGTACCACAACACAAAATCTGATGTGGTGCCAAGATAGCTACTGCCCTCGCTCGTTGTCTTCCGTACTGTTATCACTGAAAGGAAGTTTTCCGCCCCCAACACCTCATCCATCACTTCCCGCACGTGGTGCAGGTTTTCATCGCTGATTTGGACGAAGATACTGCCGCTGGGGGTGAGCAGGTCGCGGGCAAGGAGGAGCCGATCGCGCAGATAGGTCAAGTACGAGTGCAGCCCGAGTTCCCAGGTATCCCGGTAAGCCTGAACCATTTCTGGCTCGCGGGTCATATCCTCGTCGTCGTTGTGGGAGACATCGCGTTTGCGGACAAATGGCTGGAAGTTGCTGCCGAACTTCACGCCGTAGGGCGGGTCCATGTAGATCATCTGCACCTGACCGCCCAGGCCCTCATAGTGCAACAGCGAGTTCATTACGACGAGCGAATCGCCCAGGACCATGCGGTTCGTCCAGTTGTCCTGATACTCGTACGACTTCAACACCTGATCGGTGATGGAATGCTGCGGATCGCCGAAGAGGGCAAACATATCCTCCTGCTTGTCGGTCTTATGCCCGGCCAGCGTTTCGATAATGGCTTTGGTGGAGAGCCGTTCATGGATGAAGAGCGGCAAGGTCGGCACATCGAATGACAGCCGCTCAGCCTTGCCCGCCCAATTCAGAAATGGCTTACTGAGGCTCTTGAGCTTGGATGCAGCGGCCTTGGCTTCTTCAAGTGTCTTGGCATCAAGAACTTGTTTGATGAGTTGTTCCCCTTGCTCACGGGCCGGGTTCTTGGCATCCCAATTGAGCGCGGGCGAAAGCGATGAATCGTAGCGGTAGTTCTTCGGAGATTTCTTCTTCTTAAACTGCGCCTGCGTGCCGACTTCAGGCCGCATGAGGCTTTTGGCCTCGGGGTGTTTATACGGCGCGGTTTGATTCGACTTTGCGGCAGACTTGGCTTTCTTCGCCATTCACCTGGTCCTTAGTGGTGGATACGAACAAGTGCGCCGAAGGATACCCTTTTAAGGAAAAGAAATCATCTGGTTGGTCTCTATGGAGGAATGGGTAAGGCTTAAGAACCGGGGTAAGAGCAGCGTTCCAGAACTCATTTAATGAGCAGAGCCTAGCCTGCTTTGGCTTTCGAAATCTCCGTCATAGTCTTGAGACTTTTCATACTGACCGGCTGGTTCTCAAATGCCATGGACTGAACCACGCGGTCCAGTAGGACTTTCCGATGCGTCGCCGCGACCTTCTCGGGCGTGTTGTGTTCCTCGCGCCACGCGCGCAGCTTGGCGTCCAACTCGTCAGCGTTCATGGGAACGATCATGAGCCGGTCTGATAAATCACCGGTCGGTAACGTGGACGGGGTACGGGCTTGCCTTCGGCACGGGCAGCTTCCAGCCAAGCCTTCTTGGCCAGTTGCGCTTGCCTGAGTGCCTCGGCTGGGGTTTTACCAAAAGCGGAACAGGCGTCGAGATCAGGAATGTCGGCAATGTAGCCCTTGTCGGCATCGCTGTAGAAGATGTTGATGTGATAATCTTTCATTGTTCATCTCCCATTTCCAGCGACAGATTATACCGCTCCACTATATCAAGCAACTGGCGTACTTGATAGGGTTTTGCTTTGCCTCCGACTTCTTGAAGGTTGATCAGTTCCTTGATTTTTGGATGAACAAGGATGTGATGGCTTCCTTTGGTCCTCACCAAACGATAACCGAACGCTTTTGCGAGTGTGATGGCTTCGGTAAACCGAAGATTTTTCGAGCCAGCCAATGCTTTGGCCAGCAGTTTCTGCTTATTCACGAGGATACGTCTGTCTTTCTTTCATTTTCCATCAGTCTGTAGAAGTTATCGCCGAGCCGGTAGACAGACTGATCGTACCGGCGAACCTGCGTTTCGTTATAACTTTGATTCTTGTAGGCTTCGCGGTTGCGCACGAACCATTCAATGAGATTCGAAACAATAGGAGTCGATTGACCCATTTGAGTGCTTTCTGGTCGAAGTGACTCTGCTAATGGACAGGAGAATACCGTTTTTATCAAGAGAAGTCATCGGCTTCTGCTTCGGCAGGGAAGTCGTACGGAGCATGAAGAGGGCATGGCAAAAGGCACTGAGAAGTCTGCGCTGTGCGAGGCGGAACCAAACGAATGAGTCAAGTCTTAGTCAAGTTGTCAGTCAACCTGCCTGAGAACTCCGTGTCC
>CABVRV010000087.1 GCA_902500755.1 uncultured Nitrospira sp. | reverse complement strand
GGCGGGGGCGGTCCGCCCTGTGGAGGAGTCGGAGGATCCAGAAAGGACCGCTTTCTCAATCCGATCAACTCCGACTTCGATGTTTACAGCATGGGAAAGAATCGAGATACGGTGGCCCCACTAAATCCGCCCAAAAGCCAGGATGACGTCATTCGAGCCGGCGACGGTGGGTTTTACGGCTTGGCCAAGAACTTCTAACTCGTTGGGATCATGCACGCATCGTTTTCTCAGTCACTTTTTCAGAGCCGCATCGGACGTCGGATTCTCGGCCTGTTTGTCCTCTGTGCCGTTGTGCCAACCTCTATTCTGGGGTGGGTCTCCTATCGTCAAGTCACGGAACAACTCATCGTTCAAACATCGGCTCGTCTGAAACAAGAGAGTAAATCACAGGGGATGGTGCTCTATAGCTATCTCCTGACCGTGAAGGCCGATCTGGACCGAATCGCCGCCGAGCTGCCGCACGATGGAACCGTCACGGAAGACGTGACACTCACCGCCTCGGTGAAGGATCTGGCCCGGCGATTCCAAACCATTCGACTCCTGGCTGTGTCGAAGTCCGAGCGGCGCGGACTGACAGCAGCTCAGATGGCGCATTTGCAAGAAGGAAAGTCCCTCTTGGCGCTGGCGCCTTCTTCAGGCCGCCTTCCTCAACTCACACTCACCCGCTTGATCAATCCAGATCGTTGGGAGGCTGGCCTCCTCTCCTGCCAGGTCGATCCAACATCACTATGGAGTACGCAGGTGAAAGAAGCCCTCCCGAGCAACACGGATCTTGTCGTGGAAGACAACGAACGGAGGGTTCTCTTTTCGACCTTTGCGCAGGAGATCGCGCTCCCCGATTTTCGACGACATGACATCGCAGCTCCCATGGGAGAAGGAGTTAAGTGGCGGATGGGGACGCACGAGTATGTTGCGGGAGCCTGGTCGATGCCGCTTCGGCATCACTTTTTGACCGAACCCTGGATCATCGTTCTGAGTCAGCCTAAGGAATCGGCGCTAGCGCCGGTCGAGCAGTTCCGTCACACCTTCATCCTTGTGATTGCCTGTGCGTTAAGTGCGGTGGTGCTGCTCAGTCTGGCGCAGATTCGACGTAGTTTACACCCGGTGGCGCTTCTCCAAGAAGGAACGGCTCAGCTAGCCATGGGCGATTTTTCCACGCGCGTAACTGTGACCAGCAACGATGAATTCGAGGAGCTGGCGAGTTCATTCAACAGCATGACCGGGAAACTGAGTCAGCAGTTCCATATGTTGGAAACGATCTCGGCCATCGGGCAGGCCATTCTCTCCAGTCATGAGCCGGCGGCCATGGTGAGAATCGTCCAGTCACGTATTACGGAAACAATCGCCTGCGATGCGATCGGCATGTTCTTGGTGGAGCCCGATGATACAGGGCCGACCGTGTTGTCCGTGCGCTTCCTCAACGGCCATTCAGACGAACTGAAAACGTATCAGTGCCAATTGACGGACGAGCATCTCACCGCTCTGCAGGCTCATCACGACCACGCGTTAGTGAAGACGATTTCTATCCCATCCTATCTGGCGGCAATGCTTCGGCCTGACCTTTCCCTCTTCGCCATCTTCCCGATCATCGTGACGGGCACGGTGAGCGGCGCGATGGTGCTCGGCTATCGACAGAAGAACAAACCGCCTGCCGATGATATGGGCCATGCGCGCCGGTTGGCCGACCAAGTCGCCGTGGCGTTGGCAAACAGCCGGGCGATCAACGCGCAGGTGCAGGCACAGATCGAGTTAGTCGGCGCCGTCGATGCGAAGCAGCAGGCCGAAGAGCGCGCAACGATCCTCCAGACCGCCAATCGGTCGTTGGAGACGAAAGAAGGGAGGCTCCGGCAGCAACAAAGCGCGACGCTGGCGCTCGTCCAGGATCGCACGGTGTTTGAAGGCTCTCTTCCAATCACCGCCAGGCAGTTGACGGCCATTGCCGCTCAAGCCCTTGCCGTCGAACAGGTCAGCGTCTGGATTTATGAGGAGCAAACACAGTCGCTCTATTGTCTCGATAGTTATGAGCGGACGCCCGATCGACATACATTCGGCAGAAAGCTGTCCCGCGCACAGTATCCTCGCTATCTCTCGGCGCTGAATGGCGGGCAGCTCATTGTCGCGGCGCAGGCGCCACAAGAGCCGAGCTTCATGGAATTGGTCGCCGGCATCCTTGCGCCTCACCAGATCGGAGCGCGTATCGATGCGCCGTTTCAGACGCAGGGGAAACTGACCGGTGTGGTCACGATCGAGCATGTCGGGTCCTCGCGCAATTGGGCGCCGGATGAACAACAGTTTGCTCAAGCATTGGCAAATTTCATGACACTCGTACTCGAAGCGGCACGGCGTCGTGAGTCCGAAGAAGCCCTCGCCCTCGCCAAGCTCGCCGCAGAGGATGCGACGAAGGCCAAGGCGGAGTTTTTGGCAAATATGAGTCATGAGATTCGAACGCCGATGAACGGCGTGATCGGCATGACGGAGATTCTGGCACGCACTCCCTTGTCCGAGACTCAACGGCATTATGTGGAAACCATCCACCACTCCGGAGACACGTTGTTGACGCTGATCAATGATATTCTCGATTTTTCAAAGATTGAAGCGGGTAAATTGGAGATCCAATCCGTCCCGATCGATCTGCGAGACATTGTGGAACGCACCGTCGAGCAACTAGCCGAACGCGCCCAGCGGAAGGGCTTACATCTCTTGGCGGACTACGATCCGTCGGTTCCGACCGCCGTCATGGGAGATCCTATTCGGATCAGACAAATCGTCACCAATCTTCTGGGCAATGCCATCAAGTTTACTCCGGCGGGCGACGTAACCGTCACGATCACTGCCGAATCAGCCCTGTCCGCACAAGACAGGGTTTCGAAGATCAAGCTTGCAGTTACAGACACCGGCTCCGGCATCAGTGCTGAAGGACAGGCGAAGCTTTTCCAATCCTTTTCTCAGGTCGATGGGTCCTCGACTCGCGTTCATGGCGGAACGGGTCTAGGCCTGAGTATCTGCAAACAACTCAGCGGGCTGATGGGTGGGACCATCGGAGTGGACAGTGTGACGGGCCACGGCAGCACCTTTTGGGTGATCCTCCCCTTGCCGCTTCAGGACGGAGTTGCGACGGGGATTCAGGCCGATCCTTCGTTGGCCTGCGTTCATGTCTGTGCAGCGATCGGTCATCCTGCAACCGGTCGATTGCTGACTCGGTATCTATCACACTGGGGTCTCTCATTGCGGATAGCCAGTACTGGTGCTCAGTTCCTTGAGGACGTGATGAGTGCGCTCGCGACCGAGGGGAATCGCGTGATCGCCCTGGTCGATGACACTGTTGCGGATATGACCGATACAGAACTATTGCAGGCGCTGAGATCGGATGCCACTTTGGGATCGGCCAAGATCGTGAGATTGGTGTCGTTCATCAAGAGAGCCGAGGTCGAACAGGATCCCACGTATGGTCAGACGCACTTCAGCACCAAGCCGTTTCGATACAGTGCCCTGCACCAAACGCTGGTGAAAGTGCTTGCCGATCAACCAGTCGCATCGCAGCAAACCCAAGCGGTCACGACGGAGCCGACTCTGTTCGGTCACGTCCTCCTCGGTGAAGACAACCCGGTCAATCAAGAGATCGCCCTCCTCATGCTCCAAACCCTCGGATGCACCGTGACCGTCGTTCAGAACGGGCGCGAAGTGCTTGACCATGCAAAGAAGTCATCCTGCGACCTCATTTTGATGGATTGCCAGATGCCGGAGATGGACGGATTCGAAGCTACACGGTTGATTCGAGAATGGGAACAGAGCGGATCTCGGACTCCGATTCCTATCATCGCGTTGACGGCCCATGCGACGCCGGGTGATCGTGAGCACTGCCTGGCCACGGGGATGAGTGATTATGTGTCCAAACCGTTCTCGATGGAGCGGTTGCAGGCCGTGCTGTCTTCTTGGCTGCGGCCGAGCAACACTGCCTTGAAACCTGAAGCGGCCCTCGCTCCTGTAAGCCGGGTTTCCGTGAATCGTTCCGTGCCGGTCGCCTCGCTGTCTGAGCCAGCCGCAGACGCATCCTTGGTCGTCGATCAGAAAGCATGGAAGTCGATCACAAGCCTGCAACGGCCCGGCAAAGAGGATACCTTGGCCAAAATCCTGTCCCTCTACCTCTCGGACTCGCAAGACCTGGTCAACGAGCTCCGTGAGGGTATGCTGGCCGGCGATACTCAAGCCGTCAATCAAGCAGCCCACAGTTTGAAATCCAGGAGCTCGGTGCTCGGAGCGGTCACGCTTTCCAAACTGTGTCGCCAATTTGAGGATCTTAGTCGCCAAGGGCAGCTTGCAGAAGCCGAACCATTGCTGGACCAATTGGATGCGGCGTTTGACCATGCCAGCCAGATCTTTCAAGCTGAATTTGAGAGGAGGGCTGCGTGACATCCCACACCCAACCAAGTCTTCCTCTCGCCCTGGTGGTCGACGACGATGCGACGTTCCGTATGTTGTCACGGATGAGCTTGGAGCAAGAAGACCTCCGTGTCGAGGAAGCGTCGTCTGGTCAAGCTGCCATAGATTTTGCGGCCTCCACGAGGCCGGACATCATCGTCCTTGATTTACAAATGCCAGGCATGGATGGGTTCACGGTTTGCCAGCAGATCAGAAGGCTGCCGGGAGGAGAATTCGTACCCATTCTCATCATGACGGGACTGGACGATGTGGATTCGATCGCAAAAGCCTATGAAATGGGCGCGACCGATTTCATCGTGAAGCCTTGTCACGGACTCATCCTCAGTCAACGGGTGCGGTACATGCTGCGGGCCAGCCAAAACCTGAGCGCCTTGCGTAGCAGCGAATCTCGCCTCGCCCAAGCGCAGCGGATCGCCCAATTGGGCGGCTGGGAGTGGGATGTACCCCAACAACGCATGGAGATGTCTGATGCTGCGTGCCACATTCTCGGCATCTCGCCAGCCGCCTGTGGCCATTCTCAGGCCGCCTATCTTGAGCGTGTGCATGAGGCTGATCGCGCGTTGGTTGCCGAAGCCATGCGTGAGGGAGCTGCTGATGGTACGGGATTCGATTTAGACCATCGCATCATTCAGAGCGATGGTACCGAGCGTATTGTGCATCTTCTCGGCGAGCTTATTACTGACGATGCCGGTACGGCGCAGCGTATGGTTGGGACGGTTCAGGATGTAACGGATAAACGGGCAGCGGAAGCAAAGATTTACTTTCTCGCCAATTATGACCATGTGACCCATCTTCCCAATCGCAGCCTGTTTCTCCATCGTGTCGCCCAAGCCATCACATGTGGAGCGGGGAACAGCGTCATTGGCGCCTTGTTGATGCTGAGTCTTGATCGCTACCATCGCATTTGCGATATGCATGGATCTCGCAGCGGAGATCAGATTATGAAAGATGTGACGGAACGACTTCAACAGGCTCTCTCAGTGGGTATGACGATTGCTCAATACGCTGGGACAGAAGCACCGATTTTGGCACGTCTCGCCGATGATCAGTTCGCTGTATTCCTGGCCGATCTGTCAGAACCCGAAGATTCTTCCAAAGTTGCGCAAAGTTTTCTCGATGTTTTCAACCGTCCGTTTCAGGTCGGAACGACCAGTGTGACCCTCTCGACAAATATTGGAATCGCGATTCCAGGACCTGATGGCACCGAAGCTGAACAGCTTCTGCGTAAGGCTGCAGCTGCTCTCCAAGCGACGAAAAGCAAAGGGCACAATTGTTACCAGTATTACTCGGATGCGATGAATGCCTCGATTGCCGCTCGCGTCAGTCTTGAGCAGGATTTGCGCGCCGCCATTTCCGGAAACCAGTTCATTCTCCACTATCAGCCACAAGTGGATATTCTTTCGGAGAAGGTCATCGGATTCGAAGCCTTGATCCGATGGCAGCATCCGACTCGCGGGTTGGTTTCTCCGGCCGAGTTCATCCCCGTCGCAGAAGAAGAAGAGCTGATCGTTGAAATGAGCGAATGGGTGATCAAAAGCGTGACGCAACAGCAACGGCTCTGGCACAAGAAGGGCCTGGCACCCACCGCCGTCTCAATCAACGTATCAGGCCTTCATTTCAGACAGCGCAATATCGCGAGCCAGATTAAGGCACTCGTGTATGCCGAGGGAGGCACCCCCCAAGACATCGAGCTCGAGTTGACCGAGAGTATTTTGATGACGGATGCGCCGTCAACGGCGGCCACGCTGAAGGAGCTGAAAGAATCCGGCTTTCGATTGGCGATCGATGACTTCGGCACGGGCTATTCCTCCCTCGCCTATCTCCAGCGCTTTCCCATCGATACGATCAAGATCGATCAAGCGTTCGTCAAGGATCTGAAGCTCGGCAAGGTCGATTCCCCCATCATGCGGGCCATTATCGGGATGGGCCGAGCCCTCAAGCTGCACATTGTCGCGGAGGGAGTCGAAACTCGCGATCAGCTTGCCTTTCTTCGCATGCAGGGATGCGAAGCCTATCAAGGCTATCTCTTCAGTAAGCCCGTTCCTGTCAACCAGCTTCAGCACCTCCTGAGGGATCGATTATCCGATGACGCATCGAGAACGACCGAGCGGTTGAGAAACCGTCTGGCCAGTTGAGCGGCTGCTCGCTCGTCCTGTGCGAACCGCCCTCACAATGTCGGGCCAGATACGGCAATTGCGGAAGGATTGGTCCCTGCTCGAAAGGGATTACCGAGTAGTTGGGTGAGAGGAATCAGGGTGCCTGAACCGGAGGCAATGGTGTAAGCCAAGACGATACCTTCACGATTCGCTACGTACAAGAATTGCTCATCCTGAGAGATTGTGAGCGCCACTGGAGTAGATCTCGATCCGGCCACCAGCGTCGGCGTAGGGTTCTGCGCCGTCCCTGAGGCCGGTGCCAGCGTCAGTAAGCCATCGCTTCCTATGGCGAACGCCGACACCGTCCCTCCCCCATTGGTGATATAAAGGTGGGCCCCATTCGGCGCGACGGCGATGCCGTTCGGGGTGGTCCCACCCGTCGACACAGGATTCGGAGTGGACCCGACCGGCGGGATCAGCGTTAAGCGCCCTGATGTTTCAATCCGAAACGCCGTCACCGTATTGGATGCGCTGTTGGTCACGTAGAGAAACTGCCCGTCCGGAGACATGGCAAGCGCAGTGGGCCCTGCCACACTCGTCGAGACTGGATTCGTCCCCGGTCCAGCCTGCGGCACTTGCGTTAATAACCCGGATGAGTCAACCTGAAATGCCGTGATCGTGTTGGATGTACTGTTGGCCACATAGAGGACCCGTCCGGTTGAAGAAATCGCCAATGCGACCGGTGATAGGCCTCCGGCAGAGACGGGGTTGGGATTTCCCGTAGTTTGCGGAACAAGCGTTAGGACTCCGGCGGCACCGATACTGAAGACCGTCACGGTATCGGATCCACTATTCGCGACATACAGAAATCGCGAATCCCGTGACATGGCAAGTGCTCGCGGCGTCGTCCCGACTGAGGCTGGGTTGGGCGTGTCCGGAGTCGAGGCCCCAAGCAACAACGCACCATTGGTGCCGACTCGGAAGGCCGTCACCTTGTTCGTCCGACTATTGGCGACATACGCAAAAAACCCATTCGATGACACGGCGATTGCCGAAGGAGCGGGCACATCGATAAACGGAGATCCGGAAATTGCCGCGAGACCGCCAGTAGATGAGTTGATGGAATAGGCAGACACGTCGTTGGATCCATTATTGGTGACGTAGACACTTGCCGTCGTTCCCTCTCCCCCGCCGATTGTTCCTAGGCCACCAAACCCTCCTTCCCCACCGCCATTATCGCCGCAGCCTGGCACAAGCAACACCCAGAACATGAGCCAGACGAGTGGCAATTGACTCGCACATGACCATTTAAGCGTTCTTCCGCACGCCATAGTTCGGTTTATACCACCCTCACGGAGCGATGACAACGAAGCAATTGGCGAGGCGTCTGCGGTTCGGTTTCAGAACCACAAGCGTCTCGATAGTCCCCGTAGTAAGCTACGGGGAATCACAAGTTGACAAGAAGACGGTTATAGTTAACGTGGTGTGGCGATGCTGGCAGGTCCGGTCCCGGCGCCAAAAGGATTGCCCAATGCGCCGTTGAGCGAAATCAGCGCGCCGGTTCCGGTTGAAATCGTATATGCCGACACGGTTCCACTGCCGCTATTGGCCGCATACAGAAATAGCCCCGATGAATCGATCGTGACTCCGATCGGGAGTGATCCCGCGGCGAACGGCGATCCCGTCATGGCTGCCAAGGCTCCGGTTGAACCATTCACTGTAAACCCAATTACGTTATTATTCGATCCATTGGCGACGTACAAGAAGGATCCGGTCAGTGAAACAACCGGACCTCCTCTCAGATCCGTTCCTGCGGCAAACGGGGATCCAGCGACCGCCGTCAAGGCGCCGGTTGTACTGTTGACAGAAAAGACCGACACGGTATTGCTCCCTCCGTTGGAGACAAACAAGAACTCCCCATTAGGTGCTATAGCTACGCCTGTCGGGGCGGATCCACCCGTAGCAAAGAGTGAGCCTCCCACAGCCGTCAAGGCGCCGGTGGCTCCATTAATCGTGTATGCGGAAATATCATTGGAGTTTTCGTTCGCGACATAGAGAAATGATCCGTTCGGCGAGACGACAATTCCCGCTGGACTGTTGCCTGCTGCGAACGGTGACCCGGATATGGCCGTCAAGACTCCCGTGCCGGCTGTGACCGTGAAGGCTGATACATTTCCTCCGCCGTTTGCCGTGTAAAGAAATTGTCCATTCGGTGATACCACGACCCCACGAGGATTGGTTCCTGCAGCGAACGGCGAGCCTGCCGTCGCGGTCAGCACACCAGTGGCACTGTTGATCGAAAAGGCCGCAACCGACCCTCCCTGATTTGCGACATAGGCCAGGGCGCTGTTTGGTGAGATGGCAATGGCTGTCGGGTTGGTCACTCCGGAAAAGGGAGAACCGGTGATGACGGTCAAGGCTCCGGTCGTTGGGTTTATTGAGTACCCAGACACATCATTGGACGCTCCATTCGCAACATACACTCTTGCCGTCGCGCCGGGTGATTCAAGTCCTCCATCTCCGCCGCCGCTGTTGGGACATGCGGCGAGCAGTACCAGCATTGGAAGCGTCAGCCATGACAGCGATCGTGCATTCATATGGACTCCTCTGGGTTGCAACTCGATGCGCGAGTCTGGTTCTCCTATAGCACGAGGAAATACGCGCACCAACTAAAATGGCATTTTTCGTTGGACTCCGGTCGCCACGCGCTGGCACACTACTCACGCAGCAGGTAGGAGCAGGAAAGGCGTTGCAGTCGTCACTCACTATTCTTGGATCCGGCTATACGGGAAAGTTTCTTGTGCCACTCGCGGAACAACGGTACACACAAGTCTTTGCCACCAGCCGAAATCCGGATCGACACCTCGACCACCTGAGGCCTAAGCAACGGATTCGATTCGATCTTGCACGATCCGATACCTGGTCGCTGCTCCCGGTCGAGACCGACGTGTTGTGGTGCTTTCCTGCGATACCGCTTGAACTGGTTGAGCAGTTCGCCAAATCCGCATTGCTCCGTGCTCGCCGACTGGTCGTGCTGGGGAGCACATCCTCGTACAACGACGGGACCTCAGCCGAGTATCCTCCATCCCGGATTGAGGAAACTGCCATGATTGACCTAAGCAAACCTCGCGTGCAAGGCGAAGAACTATTGCGAACCTGTTACGGCGCCATCGTGTTACGAGTCGCAGGGATCTATGGACCTGGCCGCAATCCGCTCGATTGGATTCGGACGGGACGCGTCAACCGTTCACGCAAATACGTCAATCTGATTCACGTTGAGGACTTGGCTGCGACGTGTCTCGCAGCCCTCATGCATGGTGAGCCCGGTGCGGTCTACAATGTCACCGATGGAAATCCGAGAACGTGGAACGAGATCTGCGAAACGGTTGAACGACGCTGGAATATTCGTTCTTCTGTCTCTGATGAACCGAGGCCAGGTGGGAAACGTCTGTCGAACAATAAAATATGTGAGTTATTGAACTTAGATGGGGCAGGTCTGCGCCACACAGATTTGTTCGAGGCCCTTGAGGCGATCCAGAAAAATTCGCTTAACGAAGCAGGGCCATCACGGTAAGGCACACCAGCAAGTTGTTCATCGCGTGCGCCACCATGCCTGGAATCAGGCTTCCCGTCCGCTCATAAATCCACGCCCAGAGAAAGCCGCTCCAAAAGACGCTGATGAAGCCGATGAGGCTGTAGCCGTGCGCGAGGGCGAAGATGCTGGTGCTGATGATTGCAGCGGGAAAGAATGTGAGCCGTCGTCGGAGTGTTGCGTACAGCAACCCGCGAAATGCAATTTCCTCAAAGATCGGCGCAAAGATGACGTACTCCAATACACTCACGGTGAGCTTGGACGGTGATGCCCACACGAGGTTGGGATCAAACCATTCTGTCCAGTGGTTCGTGAAATTCAGGGCTTCGGCCGCTTTACCGAGCACCCATTCCCCCCAGAGCCCGGCTGCAATCACGGAGACGATGATGCACGCCAGGCGTCCGTAATTCTCGCTTACGATACGGAGACCAAAACCGTTCCAGAACGACAGACCGGCCGGTTTGAGCAGCTGGACGTACGCAAGGATGAGCAGCGGGAGGTTGGCCAGGGGAATGACGAGCGCACTGACTGAGGATAGTTCGAGGGCTGGTATCGACAAGAATGCCAAGGTTGTCATCGCTCCTAAGGCGCCACCACGGAGGATGACGGCCACGGCAGTACTGCCGGACCACGGTGGCGGAACACCAGGCGCATGCATGCGCAAGATGTCCACTCGCTGGCCCCGTAACCGCAGAATACCTAATAGCATGACGGAACCGATCATCAGACAAACCAGCTCGGCCACAATCAATGGGCGAATCCATTGCTGGACGTGATCGGCTTTGGCGGCGCCTTGTTGTTCAACCGTCGCCAGTAACGCGTGGTGTCCCCCTCTCGTCGCCAACCGTGCTGATAGTAGACTGTAGAACCATCCATTCGGCAGCGTCTCCGCCAGGGCGGATTGCAGTTCCAGTTCTTGGAGCCTGTCGAGAGGTTGAGAGCCGTAGGCCGCGACAATCAATTGTTTGAGTTGTCCCGCAGATACATCATGATCATGCCATCCCTTTGTTTCGGCAAGCGCTTCTGCTTCACGCCCTGATTCTCCCAATAGAATCGCCAATCGAAGCTTAGAGAGCGGATCATCGGTCGTCTCTAGTAACTCACGGTACCACTGAATGCCTTGAGTATACGCTTCATCCTTGTTCCCCATGGTCCATGCTGCGAGCCACTGCTGCCATTCCGGCGAGCGGCTGAGACCGTCTTGGGCCTCCATCATGCGGCTGACCATCAACTCTAACGCACGATCTGGTTCTTCAAATCGCTGGAGTTTGGGCACCGTGATCGAGAACCACAAGATGCTCCCAAGGGCGGTCATCAGAAGGCAGGCACACACGATACTCACAAAGAGCGACCATTGGGAGTTATAGGGTAGAACGGGTCTCTGCGAGCCGCTCGTGGCGTCAACCTGTGGAAGGCGTGGTAATGGTCCGATCGACAGGGCTTGTTCGCTCATGGGAGGCTGACTATACCATGGGCTTCCCACTCGCCAAATCCCCTCGAAGTAGCTACTGAGTAATCCAGTCGCGCATGTCTCGCATAGCCTTGCCCGGTGAAGTTGGCTATACTAACCGCGCGACATCTAAGGAGCCTTTCCGTGATGGAAGACTTTCATGCGCCGCGACGGCTGCTGTTGGGGCCAGGACCCAGCGCTGTGCACGCTCGTGTCTTGCAAGCCATATCGACGCCGCTCGTTGGGCATCTGGACCCGACATTCTTGAATGTGATGAACGATGTTCAAGCCGGTTTGCGTCACCTCTTTGCGACAATGAATCGTTTTACGATCGCCGTCTCCGGAACCGGATCCGCTGGCATGGAAGCCGCGGTGGTCAATATTGTAGAACCAGGCGATGCGGTGATTGTGGGCGTCAACGGTGTCTTCGGCACTCGACTTGCGGCCATCGTCGAGCGTTGCGGGGGCAAAGCCATTCAGATCGAGGTGGCTTGGGGGCAGATCATCGAACCGAATATGATTGCAGAAAGACTCCTACAATCAGGTCCGGTGAAGGCCGTCGCGCTCGTCCATGCCGAAACATCCACGGGTGCATGGCAACCGATCGAGCCGGTCAGTGCGATTTGTCGGAAACACAATATCTTACTGATCGTCGATGCGGTGACATCCCTGGGGGGAATCCCCGTCGAAGTCGATCAATGGGGCATCGATGTCTGTTACAGTGCCACACAAAAGTGTCTCAGTTGTCCTCCCGGCTTAGCTCCCTTGACCCTGAATGAACGAGCACTCTCCGCGGTCAAGAATCGCCGAACTCCCTGCCAGAGTTGGTATTTGGACCTGTCTCTGATCGCAGACTATTGGACGGAGCACAATCGGGCCTACCATCACACGGCGCCGATCTCGATGCTGTACGCCCTCCGTGAAGCGTTACGAGTGATCGAGGAGGAAGGGCTTCCTTCCCGGTTCGCACGCCATCGCCTCAATAGTCGTGCGTTGCTGGCCGGACTCATGGCGATTGGCCTCGATCCCCTGCCTTCTCCCGATTGCCGGCTTCCCACATTGCTGTGCGTGACCGTTCCGGCATCGATTGATGAAGGCGCCGTCCGCTCTCAATTGCTTGAACGATTCGGCATTGAGATCGGTGGAGGTCTCGGGCCCCTCAAGGGAAAAGTCTGGCGGATTGGACTCATGGGAGAATCGTCTACGGAAGCCAATGTGCTCACTCTGTTGAATGCGCTTGAAGAGATCGGTATTCAGCATGGGTGGGTGTCGACCCCCGGGATTGCTTTGCAGGCTGCAGCGCACACCTATAGCGTAGGACGGTAACTTGTGACGATTGTAATTTATCACGCGCGCCTGATCGATGGGACCGGAACCGTGTATGATCGCGGGACGCTGGTGGTGCGTGGCTCCAAGATCTCGGCGGTCGGTCCAAGCAGGACCCTGACGATTCCCAAAGGGGCCAGGCGCATCAACGGACGTGGTCTTACGATTCTCCCAGGACTCATCGACTGTCACGTCCATCTTTGTTTGGGGGGAGAAGCGGATGTCGTCGGGGCTTTGGAGTCAGAGGATCCTTCCCTCAGGTTGCTCAAGTCAGCCAGCTATGCGAAGGCGACGCTCGACGCGGGCTTTACGACGGTGCGCGATGTGGGAGCTCGTGACCATTCGATCTTCGCCCTCCAACAAGCGGTTGATTCAGGGCTTGTGCGGGGTCCGCGCATTGTCGGCGCGGGCCTTGCCATCTGCATGATCGGTGGGCATGCGCGTTTCATCGGTCGAGAGGTGGAAGGGACCGAGCAAGTTCGACGGGCAGTCATGGAGCAGATTGCAGCTGGTGCTGGAGTCATCAAAGTCATTGCCTCAGGAGGAGTTCTGACACCCAATACATCTCCGGACGAAGCCCAAATGACGATGGAGGAATTGTCGGCGGCCGTCGATGCCGCGCGACAAGCGGAGAAAAAAGTCGCGGCCCATGCGCACGGCGCTTCGGGTATGAGGAACGCGATTCTTGCCGGTGTCCGTTCGATCGAGCATGCGACGTTATTGGATGAAGAGGCCGGCGCACTCATGAAGCGGTACGGCGTCTACATGGTCCCCACCCTTTCAGCCCTGGCGACCACGGCAGCCTGCCGGCCCAGTTGCGGGATCCCGGAAAGTGCGCTGGACAAAGCCAAGGCCATGACGAAGCGCCACAAGGTCAGCTTTAAATCTGCGCATCAGGGTGGCATCTCTATCGCGATGGGCACCGATGCCGGCACCCCGTTCAACTATCATGGGGAAAACGCGCAAGAACTCGAACGGATGGTCGCGCTCGGCATGACGCCGATGGAAGCCATCGTCGCCTCAACCGCCACAGCCGCTCGATTGATTGGGATCCAGGACTCGGTCGGAAGACTGGCCAGAGGAATGGAGGCCGATCTTGTGGTCCTGAAAGGTAATCCCCTTCAACGAATCGACGTGCTGCAGGACCGGGACAAGATTATGGGCGTGATGAAAGCGGGTACATTCGTTTCGGGACCTCTCGCGCGCAGTGACAGTTAAGACCCAAAACGTGAGACGTTCCATCGTTTACCTTTCACGCCTAATATCTTACGTAAAAGAGTTCAGTGTAGTGCCCCAAAAGTGAGCCTAGTATGTTAGCCACATGAGCCAGTGTAAATATCAACTCTCCCGTGTCGTACAGTGTTCAGCCGCAGTCGTTG
>CABVRV010000086.1 GCA_902500755.1 uncultured Nitrospira sp. | reverse complement strand
ACTCGACGCAGCTGGTATTCGCACTGGAGATTATTGAGCATCTGACATCACCCTTCCATTTGCTTGCGGAGGCCTATCGCATCCTTCGATCAGGCGGTCACATCATCCTCACAACACCGAATGTGACTCGGATCGGGAATGTCTTCAAACTGCTGATCGGCCGCTCGCCAAACGATCGGTTGGCTCCACCAGGCTACAAGAATCCGGATGATGAATGGCGGCCGCATGCACGAGAATACGCGATGCATGAACTAGCTGACATGCTCCGACAAACGGGCTTTAACATCACAGAGTCACGATACTTTCTTGGGGAAGACACGCAAGACTGCCGCCAGACGGCAAGCCAACATGGTATCAATTGGGCAAAATGGCCGTTCTATGCCGTGCCTCATCTACGGGGAAGTCTATTGATTGTTGGGAAAAAACCATGAAGCCCGTGGTTCTTGCAGAACTAGCCGGCTCGGCCGGGTATGGAGGAGGGGAACGCTACTTGGAGCTGCTGTTTGAGCACGTAGACCGAGTCCGTTTTCGCCCAATCCTGATTTGCCCTGAACCAGGCCCATTTGTAGACAAGATGATAGCTCAGCACATCCCGACTCATATTGTTCACCTGAGACCAGTCTTCAACCCACTGGCAGTTGTGCGCTTGGCAAATCTACTCAAACGAAATGAGGTGACCGTCCTTCAGACCCATGGAGCCCGAGCCAACGTCTATGGATGCCTTGCAGCGCGTCTAGCCGGAGTTCCTTGTGTTGTCGCAACGATACATAATTCCATCAGGGACTACGAAGTAAGTCTGATCAGGCGCCATCTCTACCGTGCAATCCTGCGAGTTTTGTTGCCGTGGATAGACCGAATCATTTGTGTGTCGGATGCGATCAAGCGAGATGTCCTTGCCGATTGCCCCGGTGTCGCGACCAGAACAACAACCGTACGAAACGGTATTGACCAAAGGCGATTCGCGCAGAGTGGAGATCCTCACAGGATCAGGAAGGAATGGTCTGTTGGCAACGGTCCGGTGCTGCTTATGGTGGCGAGACTGACGGAACAAAAAGGCCATCGCTTCTTCATCGAAGCGTTGCCGAGACTATTGGCAGAATGGCCGTCGCTCGTCTGTTTGTTTGTGGGAGAAGGTGAGTGTCAAGACGCACTTCGATCGTTGGCCAGGACAATGAGTGTTGAGCATGCCTGTCGCTTTGTCGGAGATCAGAATAACGTCGGGGATTGGTATGCGGCGGCAGATGTGGTGGTCTTGCCATCGCTTTCAGAAGGCCTTCCATTTGTTGTCCTTGAAGCTATGGCCATGGCTCGTCCTGTGGTCGCTTCCAGCGTGAATGGGGTGCCGGAAATCATCCAGGATGGCCTGAATGGATTACTCATCCCGCCGCGGAATCCCCAGGCATTAGAAGAAGCGATTCGGAGTTTGCTTCACAACCCTGTCCAAGCCGCGCACATGGGCAAGGCCGGGCGGCAACACGTGGCCACGGCTTTTACGGTAGGCAAAATGATTGACGACACTGTCAGAGTGTTCGAAGACGCGATGCCCGCTTTGCGCAAGGTATCTATCGGGACTTCTCCAACGATTCAACAGGAAGCGGCATGACTATCCTGAGCGATCATCAAGCAATCGACATCGGGTGCCCCTGTGGAGCCAATGAACCCCTGGGCAAAGCTTTTCAGACCCCGACTAGACGATACGTTCGTTGTCCTGTCTGCGATCTTGTCTTTCTTGATCCTCGGCCGACTCGCGACACCTTAGAAGCGTATTTCCAGGAAGACTATGACGGAGATTATGGAGAGGTCGAGGCATCAGACGACCGACAGCCGGTTTTCCAGAGCGTCTTACATCACCTGTCTCTCTACCGTTCTCCTCCTGGCACCTTGCTGGACATCGGGTGCGGAGACGGGGAGTTCCTCGTGCTTTGTCGCGATGCCGGGTGGAGCTGTTCAGGGATCGAGTTGTCCAAACAGGCAGCCATGCGCGCGGCTCAGAAAGGCGTAACGGTCTTGTCTCCGAACATTCTCGAGAGGGGTGAATGGGCTCAGCCTTTTGACATCGTGACCATGATCAACGTGCTCGAAACCGTTGCTGATCCGGTAATCATGTTGCGGCAAGCCACAGCCCTCCTGGCACCGGATGGGCTTGTCATCGTACGAGCTACGAACAGCGCATTTCATCTGTCGATGAGAGCCCCTGCACGCTGGATTGGGTCGCAACATGACCAGGCGTTTCATTGGTATCTCTATAACGCCAAGACGCTCACGGTCTTGATGGAAGGGGCCGGGCTCACCGTCATCAGTCTCCGCAACTCAAAACCGAGTCGCGGTCCTCTCTCGTCTGTACACCCTTGGTTCAGTCAATTGAAATGGACCCTCAGCCGGTCGGTGCTGTGGCCACTTTCCCAGAGCCTCTATTTCGTGACAAGGGGGCGTCTCGTGTGGGCGCCTTCGTTCGAGATTATCGCTCAGCGGTCGGGGAATGCGCGATGAGTGCTTACCGCACACACAAGCGGTCTTGGAAACGGATCCTACGCGGGTGGGCTGCGCTCCTCCTCCTTTGTCTTGTTGGCGCAGTGGCCGCGCTCGGCGTGCGGACACTGCTTGATTCAGTCGGCACTGCCAAGCACACACGATACGAGCCGGTGGACGTTCCACCGCAATCAGTATCGCCTCAGCATGAGCGCGAACGGCAAGAACTGGAACGCCGTGACCGCGCCGTGCTTGAGAAAGGCAAATAGCACTATGTGTGGCATTTGCGGAATCATAGGCGAAGATGAGGGCGACGTCCTTCAGCGGATGCTCCAGAGACTGGTGCATCGTGGACCAGACGACCAGGGGATCTATCGTCAACCTGGAGCCGCGCTCGGTGCAAGAAGACTGCGGGTCATCGATCCAGAGGGTGGGCACCAACCGGTTCACAACGAGAACAGGACTGTTTGGGCCGTCATGAACGGCGAGATCTATAACTATCGAGAATTGCGACACGATCTATTGAACAAAGGTCATCAGCTATCGACTCGCTCCGATACGGAAGTCTTAGTCCACTTATATGAAGAAGAAGGCTTCGAAGCATTTCGCCGATTACGAGGCATGTTTGCGGTTGCGCTGTGGGATCAGGAGCGTCGTGTTGCATGGCTGATTCGTGATCGTCTGGGCATCAAGCCGCTGTACTATGCTATTCGGCCAAGTGAAGCGGGTTTGGGCACCCGCGTTGTCTTTTCCTCAGAAATTCCTTCGTTGCGCGAAGCCGTGCAGGATTGGGAACTACGTCCAGAGAGCATCGCCGAATACTTAATGCAGTTGTACGTACCAGGACCAGACACCATCATTGCTGGAGTCCACCAGTTGCGTCCAGGTCAAGCGATGAAAATATCGGACGGACGAGTGGAGTTGTTGCGCTACTACAGTCCAGACGAAGACCTCCGTAGTAGCCAATCATGGACAATGAACGAGGCGGCCAAAGACGTATTGCATATGTTCGAAGAGACGGTGAACGCGCATCTCGTCAGTGACGTCCCATTGGGACTATTTCTCTCAGGCGGGCTCGACTCTGCATCCTTGTTGGCCATCATGGCGAAGAGCCAGAACGGCCCCATCAAAACTTTTTCGATCGGCTATGAACATCCTTCCGATCAATCCTTCAGTGAACTGCAATCAGCGCGGTTTCTTGCGACACACTTTAAGACGACCCATGCTGAGACAATTCTGAGGCCGGATGCCGTTTCTCTCATCAGCAAGGTCGTTGCAGGTATGGGCGAGCCGTTCGCTGATGCATCGGCTATTCCCACCTACCTGGTATCTGAGGTTGCACGCCAAACCGTCACAGTGGCGCTGTCTGGGATTGGCGGAGACGAACTCTTCGGTGGATATCCTCGATATCTTGGTCTTCGCACGGCCGCGTACTATCAGTATCTCCCACAGAGACTCCGTGAACGAGTGGCCACATGGAGCCACCATCTCGATGGGCAAGAAACCAGCCGCGATCAAGCCGGCCGTTTAAAGCGATTCCTTCAAGACGGTCACTTCTCACTGCAGGAGCAATACCGGCGCTGGACCACGTTTATTCCAGCCGAATGGAATGGGACTCTGTGGGGCGAGCGCTTGGAGGCGATGTTTGCCGGAGATCGACCGCTTGGGCCGACAGATATGCTGTTCGACCAGTGGCCATCCTCCGATCCTGCGAACTGTGCCATGGGTGTCGATCTCCAGAGTTATCTCCCTGACGATCTCCTGCGCTTGGCAGATCGCATGAGCATGGTGCATTCGATCGAGCTTCGCGTCCCATTCTGCGACCATCGACTGCTAGCCGCAGCCTTGCGAATTCCCTCTCGAGTACGGTTTACCGGTTGGCAATTGAAGGGGTTCATGCGCCGAATGTTGCGCGGCCTGTTACCGGATCACATCCTCCGTGCTCCCAAGCAAGGTTTTATGGTACCGATGGCTCGATGGCTTCGAGAGGACCTTCACGAGATGGTTCACGACTTATTAGCGGATGATGTCATCAAAAAGCGGGGCTACGTCAAACCGGCCTATGTCCGATGGTTATTGGACGAGCATGAGAACCGCCGTCGCAATTTTTCCGATCAATTGTACGCACTCGTTGTGCTGGAACTCTGGCATCAAGGCCTGCCTGTGAGCTTATCTGACAGAGCGACGGTGGCGGCTACATCATGAATGTGGTGTTGTTAGCAGATGTTTCGGCAGAACGGGTCATCGGTGGGGCTGAACGGGTGCTTCGCAATCAAGCGCTTGGACTAGCGTCGCATGGACATCATGTCGAGTTATTAACACGGGCTCCAGATGCGGGATCAACGAGTATGATCGAGATGAATGGAATTCGGGAATGGCGCTATCCGGTCAATCGCACCCATGAAGCTGCGTTTGTGTGGTCGTCGATACGGCGTTCGGTCGAGGGCTTCGATCGCCTCCGCGCGACCGAACCTCTGGATGCCGTCATTATCCATCAAGCGATGGCCGGACTTGGACCAATTCTCGCTCGTCGTCATGCCGCCTCTCGATGGATCTATCTTTGCCATTCCCTCGCGCACGAAGAGTATGACACGAGAAACACCCCGACCCAGTCAGCGATCGCAAGCCTGCGGCGAGAAGCAAATATTCGAGCAAGGCGGTCAGTCGAAGGCGCGGTCATGTCCCGATGCCATCGCGTAGTGGTCCTGAGCCAGTTCATGCGTCAACGGGTGATGGCTGCGCACGGTATCTCAGCCACTCGAATCGGGCTGATCCCTGGAGCAGTTGACCCACAGTTCTTCAAACCTGCCCTACAACGCCATACTGTACGGGCAACTCTCAATTTACCGAATGATCGGACCATTCTCTTCACGGTTCGCAATCTCATCCCACGAATGGGACTGGAGAACCTACTATGCGCCCTCGAAATGCTGATCCCCGCGCAGCAACGACTCATGCTCGTCATTGGAGGAGAGGGCCCGTTGAGAGCGCGGCTTCAAGAGGTGATACGTCAAAAGAATTTGCACGAGGTCGTACGTCTCGTAGGATTCGTACCTGAATCTCAACTCGGCCACTACTATCAGGCTTCTGATCTCGTCGTGATGCCGAGCCTCCAGCTTGAAGGCTTTGGACTGGTGATGGTCGAAGCACTCGCCTGTGGCACACCTGTGCTCGGAACACCAGTCGGAGCCATTCCTGAAGTCTTAAACCAAGTCGATCCTATCCTCGTCGCTCAAGGTACCGATGGTCGGTCGATCGCTCGAGCTCTTGAACGGGTGTTGACGCGGCTACAGGATGTTGGTGAAGCCGCTCGTCTCGCAAAAAAAGGACGCTCGCTCATTGAGAGACGCTATAACTGGACACAACATTGCAGCGAGCTTGCCAGAATGTTGGATGGCGGAATGTCGTCTCGGCTTGCAGCATAGGATGATGGCAACTCAGAAAGTTGTCCATATTATCACTCGGCTTGATCGGGGGGGCTCCGCTCGGAACACTATGCTCACGGCACTCGGGCATGATCGTTCGCATTTTGAGCCGGTTGTGATCACCGGAGAAACCGGCAGTTGGGACGCACAAGGTGGGCACACAGCAACCATTGAGAACCTTCGGCTTTTGGAGAAAGAGTCGATTCAGCATCACATGGTGGCGTCGCTGGTTCGTCATATTAGCCCACTGTCAGACCTAAGAGCACTGTGGCATCTGGTTCGGCTATTGCACGAGGAACGCCCACATATCGTGCACACGCACACGTCCAAAGCCGGAGTACTCGGGAGAGTAGCTGCATGGATCGCCGGAGTTCCAGTGATCATCCATACTCCGCACGGTCACGTGTTTTATGGCCATTTCAGCGCAGTGCCCTCCTGGGTCTTTCTCCAGCTTGAGCGCGCATTGGCATGGAAGACCGATCGGCTCATCGGGCTCACGCCTGCCGAAAAACGGGAACATCTTGAGCGAGGCGTTGGGCAGGTCAATCGCTTCGCGGTAATTCCAAGCGGTATCGATCTTGATCGTTTTAGGAAGGCGCGCGCGAACGGGAAGGTCATTCCTGATTGGTTTGAATGTCCACCTCATGCACAAATAATTGGTTCAGTCGGGTGGCTCACCGATATCAAAGGTCATCGTTTTTTAGTCGATGCCGTAGCCCTCCTGAGACAGAGGTACCACAATCTCCGCCTGGTTATTATCGGGACTGGAGATCAGCATGACGCGCTCCTACGCCAAGCAGAAAAAGCAGAGATCAGCCACGCGATACATCTACTGGGGCATCGAGAGGATGTTGACATCTGTCTGGCCGGATTAGATTGTTTCGTCTTGCCATCGCTTAATGAAGGGATGGGACGAGCCTTGATTGAGGCGATGGCGGCAGGACTTCCGGTTGTTGCCAGTCGAGTCGGGGGCATTTCCTCTCTTATCGAGGATGGAAAGAACGGCCTACTTGTTCCAGCTGGAGACAGTTTAGCATTAGCAAGCGCGTTACGACGTTTCCTCGATGATCCGACGTGGTCCAATGAATTAGGGACACAGGCCATGTGCAGCATTGGAACACGCTATGGCATTCCAGCCATGGTCGAGGCCATCGAGTCAACCTATAGGGAAGCAGCCGCCGATCATGCCTAGAACACGTTGTGTGATCATATGTGTGCTGTGGGCTGGGGCGATGTCCCTCGCCGCCGGCACAACAGGGTCCGCCGCAACGCCGGAGCAAGGATCCTTGTCTCTACGGGCCGCCATTCATGTACACAGTACGATGAGTACGGGCATGCTGAACTTGGAATCGTTGGCTAGACGGGCCGAACAGCAACAGTTAGATGTCCTGATTCTTTCGGAGAACTTTACTCTGCGATATGACTATGGCATTCACCCGTTGGAAGGAGTTTTGAAGTACCAGGTCGCATTCCCGTCCGTCATGGAATATGGCATCCAACGATTCCTCGACGAGATTCAGGCGGTTCAACGACGCCATCCAAAGCTGATTATTATTCCTGGGGTGGAGGTTGCTCCTCATTACTATTGGACCGGCTCGCTTCTGCAAGGCAATCTCACCATGCACAATGCGCAGCGCAATCTCTTGGTGATAGGGCTTGAGAAGGTCGAGGATTATGAAATGCTTCCCGCACGCGGCAATTCCGGTTCTTTTGTGTGGAACTGGCAAAGCTTGGTCAATGGACTCCCGATTCTGTTATTGGTTCCAGTGGCTTGGCTGTGGAAGCGTGAAGGATCACGTTCTTCTGAATGGACAGAGACGAGATCCTGTTTGCGAAGGGGTCGGGCGATCCTTCTCTTAGTCATTGGTTTAGGGCTCGCAGTCAATGCCTGGCCCATCAAAATGCCTGTGTATGATTCTCATGATGCCAATGTAGGGTACAGACCCTATCAGGACCTCATTGATATGGCCGTTGAACGTGGCGCATTGGTATTTTGGTCGATGGCGGAAGCTCGGGATTTCAGTCAGCACTCGTTCGGCCCCTTAGGGACGGTCACGATTAAGACTGAACCTCACCCTGAGGCATTAGTTTTAACGAGGGATTACACGGGATTCGGTGGACTGTACCAAGACGTTAGACGGGTGGTGGCTCCAGGGAGTGTGTGGGACCAACTGCTTCAAGCAAAGATGACAACCGGTCAAGACGCATCCCCCACAATGATTGGAGAAGTGGCATTTCATGGGACTTCGGATGCGGAGAAAGATCTCGATCAAGTCTATACGGTCATCCAGGCTGCCGATCGAACGAGAGCGAGTGTCATGGATGGGATCCAGACCGGTCGAGCCTATGCCGTCGCGAGAGGCGATCAGAATGTTTTGCTTCGGCTCGACGAATTTCAGGTGTCGAACAATGGGGAATCGGCGATGATCGGTGAAACTCTTAAGAGAAGCGCGAGAGGCGACATCCTCGTTCGTGTCCGACTTTCGGCCTTCGATGGACAATCTCACCCGATAAAGCTCCGCGTCATTCGATCGGGTCACGTCATCAGGCAAATCGAAGGCCACACTCCCCTGCAGCTCGAACTAGTCGATCGTGAAGCGACGTCTGAAGAGTGGCTGAATTATCGCGTGGAGGTGCTCGGCACGAGCGGAGAACTGTTGACCAATCCGATTTATATCGCCCCGCGCGCTGTCACACACGCGAACACTGCTCAAGGAGTGAACCGTGACTCAGGGAAAGCCATCAAAACGTAACGATGTGGGTGCGTAGCTCAAAGCCATCATGCGCGTGACCATCCATCAACCACAGTTCCTCCCTTGGCTGGGATATCTCGATAAGATCGACCAGGCCGATCTCTTTATCCTACTCGATACGGTGCAGTTCAAAAAAAATGAGTGGCAAAATCGCAATCGCATCCGGACATCCCAAGGATGGCAATGGCTGACCGTGCCGGTTCTCCAACAATTCGGTCAACGCATCGACGACGTGGTGATTAATCCCACCGCCATATGGAAGGTCCAGCATCTCCGCGCGCTCGAAATGCATTATGCTCGAGCACCC
Organism: uncultured Nitrospira sp.; assembly: GCA_902500755.1. GTDB lineage: Bacteria > Nitrospirota > Nitrospiria > Nitrospirales > Nitrospiraceae > Nitrospira_D. The sequence continues at coordinate 5,420 of CABVRV010000086.1, read as the reverse complement.
TATATTGATCGCTATTTGCCGCAGTTACGCGAGCTCTACGCCACGCCTTGGGCAAAACTCAGTGATCTCAACAGGGCCACGGTGCAATGGTTGCTGAAGGCGTATGGGGTGACCACCCCGGTTCGCAGTGCAGCTCAGTACGCCGCACGCGAGGAACCGACAAGCAGGTTGATTGACCTCTGTCGTGCCGTGGGTGCTACGCAGTATCTTGCCGGGCCTGGTGCTGAGCACTATATGGACAAACCACGATTTGAGGATTCAGGGATACAACTTGAGACTCAAGAGTTTTACCATCCGATCTACCGCCAGATATACGAGCCGTTTGAGCCGAACCTGTCTGCGCTTGATCTCTTGTTCATGCAAGGACCTGATGCGCTGGCAACGTTGCGCCGCACACGACCGTCCCGTCACTGTAGGAAGACGGCATAGGAGGATGGCATGAAAAGAAGCAGCATCAAGGAACCCATGCGCATTCTGGCCCTGGGAGCCCACCCGGATGATATCGAGGTAGGGTGCGGAGGAACGTTGATCAAGTACGCCGAGAACGGCCATCGCATTTTCCTGATGGTTATGACACAGGGTGGAGCTGGCGGTAACACGACGGTGCGCACGCGTGAACAAGAACAGTCAGCCAAAGTGCTTCAGGCTGAGGAAGTGTTTTGGGGCGGGTATCAAGATACTGAGGTTCCACTCGGACGCGATTTGATTCAGACGGTTGAGGAAATTGTTCGAAAGATTGAGCCACATTTCATTTTTGTTCATTATCATGATGATACCCATCAAGATCACCGGCATTTGGCCATGAGCACGATTACCGCCACGCGATACACCAAAAATGTGCTCTTTTACGAAGGCCCGACGACCCAAAATTTTGCTCCTACGGTGTTCGTGGATATTCAACAGGCTTTGGATCGAAAGATTCAGTCGTTGGAAGCTCACGCGTCCCAGATCAGAAAGACCAATATCGAAGGACTCAGCATTGCTGATCTGGTGAGGTCTTCGGCGCATTTTCGTGGAATCCAGGGCCGAGTGAGAACAGCAGAAGGCTTTCTCCCCCTTCGATTGTTTATCAATATTGGAATATGATCGCGAGAGTGACGATGATTCCACATTCGCGACCCTCCATCGAGGCAGCCGACGTTCGCGCGGTTACGAAGGTACTGCAATCACTCCAGATCGCTCAGGGGGGTGTCGTGGAGCAGTTTGAACGAGGCATGGCAGCCTATTTCGGCGTATCTGGTGGAGTGGCTGTCACTTCCGGAACGGCCGCGGTGGAAGTCGCCCTTCGGGCCTTGGGAATCGGATCCGGCGATGATGTGCTCCTGCCCAGCTATGTTTGCGCCGCACCCTTGTTGGCAATTCAGCGTGTCGGGGCAATGCCGCGGTTAGTCGATATCGATGTCGACACCTTCAATATCGATCCATCGGCAGCGCGCCAGGCCATGACGCCAAAGACCAAGGCCATCATCGTGCCACATCTGTTCGGTCTTTCGGCCGGTCTCACCGAACTTGAAGCATTGGGCGTTCCCATCATTGAAGACTGCGCACAAACGTTGGGCGCAACGGAGCAGGGAAGACCTGTGGGATCCGTCGGCATGATCACGGTCTGCTCATTTTATGCCACGAAGCTGCTCTGCGCTGGTGAGGGAGGCATGGTGTTATCGAGGGATGAGAGCTTATTGGAACGGGCGCGCCGTTTGAGAGAGTACGACGAAACCCCATCCCTCCATCCAGGATCGACAAACTTGAAGATGACCGACCTCCAAGCTGCAATCGGATTGACACAGCTGGAACGTCTTGGATCTTTCCTCGAACGTCGAAGGTTCCTCGCCGAAGAATACCGAGCAGCGCTGAGCGGCGTCGGCCTGATACCGCCAGCCGTGCCGGCAGGGCACACGCACACCTACTATCGATTTGTCGTACGCCTCCCAGGTCTTGCTTCCAAAGCGGACGGACTTCACGACGTCATCGGACGCTTTGAGGCGCGGGGGATCCAGTGCCGAAAACCGGTATTTCGCTCGCTCCATCGCTACCTAGAGCTAGACGGATTCCCTTTTGCCGAGGAAGCAGAACGGACTGCACTCTCCATTCCATTGTTCCCGGCGCTTACAGATGAAGATGCGGCTCAAATACTCATGGCCTTGCGCTCGGAGTGGTCATGAAGGCCATTGAACCGGAAGCGACGATTCCATTTTCAACCACAACGTGGCACCGGATTACACCAGTGATATCAGGCGCGGCACTTGGAGCTATCGCGCTTGCGATCCCTCCGGTTCGAGACATCTTTCAGCTCGAAGGTCTGCGATGGCTGCACGTTTTTCTCTTTGCGTTTCTTGGCACAGGAGCATTGACACCCTTGATGGTCAGGATCGGCCATCGATGGAACCTAGTCGATGTCCCAGCTGATCGCAAGATCCATATCCTTCCGACTCCGCGGATCGGTGGTCTTGCGTTGTACGCAGGCTTTGTTGGGTCGCTCTTGCTCAACTCGATCGTCCCCGACTGGATGATCGCTATTCTGGTCGCTAGCTCTCTCCTTCTGATCATCGGAGTGCTCGACGATATTCGAGAATTACCAGCTTCTGGAAAACTCATCGGACAATTGCTGGCCGCCGCTATCGTCATAGCCTCAGGCAAAGTCCTCACGCTCTTTCCACCGGGGCCCCTCGGCGAAGCGGCCAACATGCTGTTAACACTCTTCTGGATCGTTGGGATTACAAATGCGTTCAACTTTTTTGATGGAATGGATGGATTGGCCACCGGTCTGGCAGTTCTGCTGGCCGGCTTCCTGGGCGTGGTCGCATTTGAAACCAATCAAGCAGAACTAGGCTGGCTTGCCATTGCCATGATTGGCGCCGGGTTAGGCTTTCTGCCGTACAATTTTCGAGGGGAAAAATCCGCCGTCATTTTTTTAGGTGATGGCGGCTCGACCTTCATTGGATTCACGCTGGCGTGCCTGGCTATTAAAGGCAATTGGGCGGATTCCAGCCCGATCGTGTCCTTCAGCAATCCCTTGCTGATCTTCGGCGTACTCATCTATGACATGATTCACATCACCGTGGAGCGCATCGTCACTGGAAAGGTCAGATCCGTGAAAGAATGGCTGGACTATGTCGGCAAGGACCACCTGCACCATCGATTGGAGCGTGCGCTTGGGTCGCGTCAGGCGAGCGTCGCCATGATTTTTCTCTTCACGATTTGCCTTGGGTTGTCCGCACTGGCACTCCGCCACGCCAGCACTATGGAAGCCGTACTTCTGCTCATTCAAGCCGGGTTAATTGCCGCGATGCTCACCGTATTGGAAATCAGCGGTCGCCGCCGATAAACGCTTGCACTCTTGCTTGATTCCCGCTAGAAGATCTCTCCATGATTGCCACTGTTGAATGGAAGAACGGTGTTGTCCGTCTCGTCGACCAAAGCAAACTTCCAGAATCAGTTGAATTCCTCGATTGCCGTGACTACCGGACCGTTGCAGAGGCAATCCGCACGTTGAAGGTTCGAGGTGCTCCGGCAATCGGCGTGACAGCAGCGTTAGGTGTCGCATTAGGGGCACAAGCGGTGAGTGCAACGGAGTATGCCTTGTTTGCTCAGGCAGTGCTCAAGATCTGTGATGAGCTGTGTGCGACTAGACCAACCGCCGTCAATCTCTTCTGGGCAATCGAACGGATGAAACAGAAACTGGAGTCGTTACGAACTGAACCCATCTCGACAATCAAGCAGGTTCTTATCTTAGAATCTCAAGCGATACTTGAAGAGGACATTGCTCTCTGCAAAACTATGGGGCGCCATGGAGCAGACTTGATCCGTGACGGGGAGACGGTTCTCACTCACTGCAATGCCGGGTCCCTCGCGACGGCAGGCTATGGAACCGCACTCGGAGTCATCCGTGCTGCATGTGAACAAGGCAAGAAAATCAATGTGATTGCAGATGAAACTCGTCCAGTGCTTCAAGGTTCACGTCTCACCGCATGGGAGCTGATGCAAGATCGGATTCCAGTGACATTGATCACAGACAACATGGCTGGTTCGCTCATGAGACAAGGGAAAATACATCTTTGTATCGTCGGGGCAGATCGCATTGCCGCGAACGGGGATGTGGCGAATAAGATCGGTACCTATTCCGTGGCAGTTTTGGCGAAGGCGCACAACATCCCCTTTTATGTCGCAGCTCCTTATTCCACCATCGATCTTAGAACGAAATCCGGAGACGACATTCCGATCGAGCAGCGAAATCCTCTCGAAGTGACCACCATCCATGGCAGCCACCCCGTTGCGCCCAAAGATGTGGTCGTCTACAATCCCGCCTTCGACGTCACACCTGCCGAACTGATTTCTGGCATCATCACCGAACGGGGTGTCTTCAAGCCGGGTGAGCTCGCGTCACGGTTTCAGTCTCAGTAGAGTGAGCTTTCTTAAGAGTTACCGTATCGGGTGTACGGCGTGGTCGATCCTTATCTTGGGCTTGCTTTTATGACTACTATTGACTACTATGTGACCATGAGTGATGTACGAGTGGCGGACTTAAAAAGCAGGTTAAGCCAGCATCTTCGCAACGTGCGGGCCGGACGATCCATTACGGTCTTGGATAGAAGTACGCCCATTGCGCGGATCGTCCCTTATGAAGAAGAGGGGGCATCACTGACAGTCAGGCACCCGTTACCTGGGGCTCCGTCGCTCAAGCAGATCTCGCTGCCTCCACCGCTGAAACTGCACCGGGATATCGTCGCGCTTCTGCTGGAAGAACGCCAAGGCGAGCGGTGACCACTTACCTCGATTCTTCGATAATTCTGCGGATCATCCTCGGTCAAGCCAATGCGATCAGGGAATGGCGATCAATCACTCAGGGGGTGGCTTCCGCTCTGGTTGAAGTGGAATGTCTGCGGACGTTGGATCGATTGAGGTTGGTCGAAGGTTTAAAGGATGCTGAAATTGCCGCCAGGCGTGAAACGGTGTTCCGGTTGCTAGAAGCAGTCGAAGTTGTGGAACTGACGAGACCGATTCTCTCACGAGCTGCGCAACCTTTGCCGACCGCGCTTGGCACGTTGGATGCGATTCACCTCGCGACGGCGTTGCTCTGGAAGGAACGTACCGGGGCCGATCTTGTCATGGCGACGCATGACGAGGGATTGGCAACGGCATCCCGCGCCACTGGACTTCGAGTCATCGGTGCTTCAGCGTCCGCTTAATCAAAGATGGTTACGGTGAGAAGAAAGACGATTAATTTGCGTGCCTGCCAGAAGCAGAAGGCGATGATCAACCAGGCAGCAGAAGTGCTTGGACGGAGCCGGTCGGAGTTCATGTTCGAAGCAGCCTGTCGTGAAGCCGAAACTAGTCCTGCTCGACTGTCGGCATTTTGGGCTGTCTGATTCGTTCAGGCGGTTGATCGCCGTGCTCGATAAGCCACCCAGCGAGTAATCCCA
>CABVRV010000085.1 GCA_902500755.1 uncultured Nitrospira sp. | reverse complement strand
CGAACACCTCTGGCATAATTCACAGTCCGATAATGTTGCGCAAGATCAATTCGAACAAACATATACCCAGGGAAGAGAGGATTGATGGCAGTGATTATCTGATTACGAACAATCCTACGCTCTTTCAGTAGTGGTAGATAGCACTCAATTCCTGAATACGCGATATTTCGTTCAGCGTGTTTTTCATGATTGGCCTTTGTACTCACGACATACCAGCGCAGCTCTTGAATTTGCGATGACTTAATATCATTCATAAGTATCCATTTACTCACCCCGCCGGGCAAGCTGCCGCCACTTCCGGAATAGCCGGATTACCAACGGAACAAGGACAAGACCAGAAAGTTAACTTGTTCCCCGGCCATCAACAAAGAAACCAGAATGGCGAAACCTTACACAACTCAGCTCAACTGTTCATCTAATGAAACGAAGGCCAGATTTTCAAAATTTCTTTTTACACTACATTACATTTACTGATCCCACAGACCTAACCTACTAGAGACATCATGAGGTACTGCTAAATTGGGAACTAACATACCTGCTATAGCGTCAACGATCAAAATATAAACTTCAAGCCCACGAAATAGGCCGTCTGGTTATTTGCAGACCTCCCAAATGGAAACTTTCTTGTCCAACGCACCTCCGCAAGTGTCGGAGTTTCCGCTCTAGTTATCGGTGTTGGCACATGAACTTTCAACACCTGTTTGATATCCGGAGCATGATCCATGAGCACTAGCATGCCCCCATTACTAATATTCAAAGACAATGCTCTCTTTTCTTTGGCAATACCACCGGTCCCCTCATCCGTGGCTGATACTTCATAAAGGATGGTCCGGAGGAGTGCCGCTCTCTCACCATGGCTTTCATGACTATCCACTATCGGCCATTCCCATTCTGTTGATACCACGTCAATCCCTCCTCAGCAAGGTGTCCTCGGTCTTATTCACCTTATTTCGCAGTTGATTAGCTCTGTTACAGCTGCAGGCATCCGCATAACGTCTAGATCTTTTTTTGTGATCCTCAACCCTGATGCAGGTGAATAGTAAGTGCCGCCTCTGGAATCAACAATACCGATGACGTATGCCGGTTTCTCAAAGGTATTATGTTGACTCCCTCGAAAGGGTTAGGTACTATTCCTGTATGGATCGAAGAAATGCCCTATCGGCCCAACTCAAAGCGTCGAGGTCTAAGGTTAATCCTGATCGTGTAGAAAGATGGTGTAACCTCACAACTTTATGACGGATCCATCTAAAAGTATCGACCAAACAGATGCCCTCGCTGATCAGAGAGCCGGGTCAGGCATTGTTGTGCTATCGGCATCCATGCAGTTGTTACATATGAATCGGCAAGCGACAGAACTTGCCAAGAAGATTAACGCTGCCGAGCATGGAGGCACTGCCTCGATTTCAGCGCGCGGAGTTCTCCCAACAGCTCTGACTGAACTCTGTGCAGAAATCATCAAAGCGCTTCATATCCGAACAGAAGCCAAAGACTGGGAACAATTTGAACTAAAACGAGTGACGGGTGACCCTAATCAGCCAATCCTCCTGAGAGGGTTCGGTTTGCCCGATCGAGGAGGCATTCAATACGCCAGGTTGGTAGTTACCATGGAAGAGTTGGGGCGAAAACAAAACCTGAATACGGAGCATGCTCGGGAACGTTTCCAGTTAACAAACCGTGAGCAGTCGGTAGTTGAACATCTGGCAAAGGGGTGGACGAATAAAGAAATTGCCAATGCCCTACAGATCACAGAGCAGACCGTAAAAGAACACATCAAACATATCATGCGAAAAACGAACGCTACTACTCGGACAGGCATTCTTGTCCAAATCTTTAATTCGTAATCCCCCTCATAAAACAGGCCACGTTCCACGTTGACAACGAATCTCCCCTGACTGTGTCAATGACGCTACAGTGAGTTGTGATTGACACGTTCTTTAGCCAGTTAAAAAGCATCAATATTTGTAATATTCGAATTAATTTCAAGAGTTATACACTAGGCCTATTATTTGCAGGTTGTCCGTCATGTTAAAAGGAGAAGATGGATGAAACGTAATGACACGGCCGGAAAACACTTCAAGCTGGGCCTTCTTGGCATGGTAGTGATGATTTTGGTCACGGGTTGCACAAGCAGCCCCTCAACCCTGATATCAGAATCACGCAACAGTGGGTTTATGTCGTTATGGAACACCTATGCAGATTGCAAGTCAACTTCCGATTTCGTCCAAGCTGAATCTGACTTGAAGCAGCTTCGTTCGGCCCACGTACAGGAACCAGAGGTATATGAAGGATTTGTTCTTCCACTACCCGCCCGTATTGAGCGCCTAGTGTCCAACCCAGCTAGTCGGGTTGCGGTTGATGTCGAAGCTATGGTTTCTGCCTGTGCCTTACACGCTGGAGAATTAGCCTTGGATCAAGGGCACATCGATATTGCTCGTGACCTTTTTGTTTCAGTTATCACCCTCCATGATGCCGAAGATGCCGAAAACTCTTACTACGTGCTAAAAGCCAGGAATTTGCTGGGAAGACTCGGACAAGGAGTCAATATTTCTTTCAACGCTCATTAGACCCTCCTCTAATCTCTTGCCATAGACCGGTAGAGGTCGATGTATTGCTGAGCCGATCGCTTCCAGGATAGATCTGTACCCATTCCAGATCTGACCAACGAGTTCCACATTTCGAGCTTCTCATATACGTGAAGAGAAAGCATGACCGTGGAAAGCAGTGCGTCAGAAGAAGGTTCGATGAAATGAAAACCTGTTGCACGCTTCGTTTTGACCGTAGACGGACGAAACGGGACGACAGTATCTGCCAACCCTCCGGTGCGACGCACTATAGGAACCGTGCCATACCGAAGGCTATACAGTTGACTTAATCCGCATGGTTCATAGCGAGACGGCATGATCAACATGTCTGCACCCGCTTCAATGCGATGAGCCTGCCTCTCATTAAATCCAACGTACAAGCCGATTTTCTCTGGGTACTCAGCCTTCGCTGCTCTAAATTGTTGCTCTAAATCGTGATCGCCAGTACCTAGAAAAACAATTTGTAGCTCCCAGGACATGAGCTCAGGAATAATATCGATCAAGAGATCGAAACCTTTCTGGAATGTCAACCGACCGATCACACCCAAAACAGGCACCTCAAGGTTTGGCAGGCCAAATTCCTCTTGTAACACCTGTTTGCATGCTTGCTTCCCAGCCAAATCAGCGGCTGTATACCAAGCTGGAAGATAGGAATCATGTTCGGGATCCCAGACGGTTGTGTCGATCCCGTTCGTAATGCCTCTTACCCCATCTAGGCGACCTGACAATACACCTTCAAGTCCACACCCATATTCGGCGGTGATGATTTCCTTTGCGTAGGTTGGACTCACGGTGGAGACAGCATCTGAATAGATGATGCCACCTTTCAGGCAATTGACTGATCCATAGAACTCAAGATTACTCGGTGAAAATAGGGATGGAGGAAGTCCGGTCTTTACGAAATCCTGAGCGGGAAATATTCCTTGGTAACCAAGATTGTGCAGCGTTAACAGAGTCTTGATCTTTTGAAGTCCTTCATACTCATGCGGCAACACTTTCAGATACACCGGGCACAATGCGGTCTGCCAATCATGTAGATGAAGGACATTGACTTGCTCCCCCTGCACCTCCGTCAAAATACGCAGCACGTGGAGGACCGCACGGCAGAACAAAGTAAACCGCTCGAGGTTGTCTGGATAGTCGTGATGATCCTCCTGGTAAAGTCCTGGACGATCAAAATATGGATCATACCGTACGAGGAATACTCTTAGTGGGTGTAAAGCTCCCGTAACTGGCACGAGCTCCTCTTCGACCGTCAGTTCCACCTTCGTCCCTGCCACAGGAATTGAGAACCGCATGACCCCTTGGCGAGCGGTTTGGACTGTCCGGCCTCGGTATCCAGGCAATAGCAATGTCACACGATGCCCTGACTTCGACAGCTCTATTGCCAATGCCGTGACGACATCGGCTAACCCTCCCGTCTTTGCGTAGGGAACAGCCTCCGAGGCTGCCATTACGACATGCAAATCATCTAGTGCTGTCAATGCCATGGAGAATATTGAGCAGAAGAACTAGGGCTGGAATGTCTCATCAAGCCTTGTTTTGAACCGGTCCTCATAGGCCCAGGTTTTAGCAAGAACGAGTAACTCTTCAGGTTTGAGTTTCTCCTTGTAGACCAGACGTTCATCCAGAAATACCAACAACCAGCCACGATTGGGATAGGCGAAATAGATGCCCTCACCCGCATGGACACCGGCCTTCCATCCCTTTGGCGCCTCCCCCGTGGCTACTCGTGATTGCGGAATCACACTGAAGTCAGGCATCACAAAAAAGTGGGTAAACTTACTATGATACAGTGGAGGAGTGCCCCACGCGTTTACAACGGCCTTAGTAGTGATTTGATCTAGCACAAGGTTGTCAGCCTGTACCAAGCGCTCTTGCTCTTCCAGTGTTGGCATCCCTTTGCATCCAACAAGGACTAGGAATGGGAGAAAACCGCAGAGTCCTAGCACCTTCTTCATCAAGCTGATGTCCATGGTTGCCATGTCGTGTGCCCTCACATGAGCCGTTTTGATTTTGCTTCGACCGACTTGACCGGTTGACAGACATCGCATTGGCACAGAGTTCTGAGTAAAGAATAGGAATAAATCCCCGTATCATGACCATCGCTCCACTTGAATTGAAACGCATAACGACCGACCGGCTGAATATCCTGCAGCATGATCAGAAGTGGCACATCTTCACCTTTGAGGCGGCGCTCTCCTGTCCACTCATCAACACACGCGGCACAAGGACAGTGTTGCCGTAAATAACGAACCGGGTAAACCCCCTGGTGACCATCACTCCACTGAATCCCCAGTACTCCTTTGTCACGCCACTCCATATCCCGTGGCTCTAATGCGGCGACAGGCATACATCCCTCTTCTATATATCTGGCTCATCCCGGCGAGGCAACCGACAGAAAGTTCACGGGTGGCAACCGTTTACCGGCCACTACCGTCACATACCCCTCGATCGCCTCTTCCACTTCGCGCCGCACCTGTCCCGTAGCTCGCAACCTCGTGACGGTAGCAGGAGCAAGCCGAATAGCTTGCTGAAGAAATGCCAGGCCTCCTGGAGAAAGAGCAATACACCGCACACGTTGGCGTGTCGCACAAATCTGACACACAAGCCCCCCGGCAAGCGGTGAAAATTGAGGCTCCCCGACAAAATATGTCCTCCCACAGGAAGCACAATGATCGGTCTGAGGGCGAAAGCCCGTTAATCCCAGCAACCGGATTTGAAAGAGCAGTGCCGTAAAGGGTGGGTCGTCACTTTCCTGAAGCGATACCAACCCCTGCTCCAGCGTATCAAACAAGGGCGGATCCGGATCTCCATCCGGGGTAATGGCTGCCACAACGTTGACCATTCGCGCCGCTGAATCCATTAAGCTGAGGTCTTCTCGCAATGCCCGGGAGGACCTGATAAGGTCAACATGTGAGATTCGGAATAGCGAGTCGCCATTCTTTTCAAACAGATCCAACCGACACACGCTGAAGGGTTCGAGGGCAGCGCCGAAGCGGCTCTTCTGGCGTCGAGCCCCACGAGCTACTCCTCGTATCTTACCCAAGCTCTTCGAGTAAAAAGTCACGATTCTATCGGCGTCACCCCACTTGCGACTCTTCAAAATGATCGCCGTCGTTTTTACAAGAGACACAACGTTTTCCCTGCTCTTACATATGACAGCCACATGCCCGTGCGCGAGCCATGCTCACCGGAGATACTCCAAGAAAATCGTGGCTAACGTCAGATAGATCGTAATCCCGGTGATATCGTTGGCCGTCGTAACAAAAGGGCCGGCCGCCACGGCAGGATCGACCCCCAGGCGTTTCAGGAGAATCGGCATAATCGTCGCCATACTGGTCGACACCAGAAAGGCAATGAGCAGAGACGTTCCCACGACCATACCTAAAAACCCTTGATGCAAAACCCATCCAACCAGTGTCAAGGTCACACCACAAGCCACTCCCATGACCAAGCCGATCTTTGCTTCGCGAAAGAAGACCGGCCATACATGGGTGAGCTCCACCGTGCCGGTAGCCAACCCTCGAATAATCAGGGTTGAGGACTGCAATCCGACATTGCCGCCCATCGCCGCAATCACGGGAATAAAACTCACAATCGCCACGACCTCTTGGATGGTATAGCGGAAATACCAGAGAATTGCGCCGGACAAGAGGCTGCCGATGAGGTTCGTGAAGAGCCATGGGAGTCGTAGCTTCGCCGAACCAAAACTCGACGACTTCGACGTTGAATCCTCTTCGATCGCCCCGGCCATCTTCAACATATCTTCGGTCGCTTCTTCCCGAATAACGTCGACGACGTCGTCGACGGTGATGATGCCCACAAGCGTGCTGTCCCGCTCGACGACAGGAATGGCCAGCAGGTTATAGCTGGCCACTTGGCGAGCCACCTCTTCTTGGTCCATATCGATCGCGACGCTCATGACCTCACGGGTCATAATATTCTTGAGTGGCGTCGTCGGAGGAACCGTGAGGAGCTGCCGAAGCGAAAGCACACCGACGAGATGATCATCTTTATCCGTCACATAAATATAGAAAACCATTTCCGCATCAGTCGCCTGTTGCAACCGACGAATAGCTTCCTGTGCCGTCGCATCTTCCGCCAAAGAAAAGAATTCCGTGGTCATGATTGCCCCGGCCGTATCCTTGGGATATTTCAGGATATCGGCAACTTCGGTCGAATCCTCGGCCTTCATCAAGGCGAGAATTTCTTTACTGCGATCCTCGGAGAGAAACCCAAGGATATAGGCCACATCGTCAGGGCCAAGATCCTTCAAAAGCCACGCGATATCGGAATGGAGCAGATCTGCGACCACTTGCTGAATACTTTCGCCGTCAAGCTCACTGAGGACCTGGCCCCGTTTCCCCTCGCCTCGGACCAGCTCGAAGATTTCTCGCTTTTCTTTGGGCGACGAGAGATGGGTGATGGCCTTCGCGATATCAGCAGGGTGCATGCGCCCCAGCATTCTTGAAAGATGGGTAATCGCCCCCCGGCGCAGCAGCTTCTGGACAGACTGAATCACAATGTCGGACTTCGTCTGACCACGATCCGTCTGATCACGCAACATCTCGCGTAACCCATCCCGCTCAGACACGCGAGCGCGTTGGTCCGGTGTACGTGGCTCTATCGGTCGTTCCGTCGGCTGCATACTCCGTTAGTACCCCAACTGCACCAACGTCTGTTCATTCTCGCGCCAGGACTTCCTGACTTTCACCCATAGCTCAAGAAACACTTTCATGCCGAATAATCGTTCCATATCTACTCGCGCCTGAGTCCCGATCGCTTTCAATCGTTCTCCCTGCTTTCCGATCAAGATTCCCTTCTGTGTTTCGCGTTCCACCAGGATCGTAGCTTGTATCTTGGCCAGCTTACCCTCCTCGATGAACGCATCGATCTCGACGGCTACGGCATGTGGAACCTCTTCCTGAGTTTCTTGCAACACTTTCTCCCGAATCATTTCAGCTGCCAGCGTCCTCATGCTTTGATCGGTAACGACATCATCGCCGTACGCACCGTCTCCCGAAGGAAGGTAGGGCACGGTGACAGCCAATAACCGATCGATATTGTCATCCTTCATCGCAGAAACCGGCACAATCTCTGTCCACGCGAAGAGCTTGCCATAACGCTCAAGAAGCGGGAGCAACTTCTGTCTATTCACCAAATCGATTTTTGTCATGACAAGGATGACCGGCCGTGACCGTTTTGCCAGAGCCTCTTTCATGTATTTGATGGCAGTCATATCTCCGGGCCCCGGCATGTTTGTCGCTTCCATAAGCATGTAGAGGAGATCAGCCTCCTCTAGCGCCTCTACGGCAGTGCGTACCATTCGACGATTCAACAAATGTTCAGGCTTGTGCAGACCTGGCGTGTCGAGAAACGCGATTTGCGCACCCTCCGCATGTACGAGGCCCATGATTCTGGTCCGCGTAGTCTGAGGTTTACTCGACACGATCGCAATTTTCTCACCCAACAGATGATTGAGTAAGGTTGACTTCCCCACATTGGATCGGCCGATGATGGCAACCGTTCCGAACTTCATGGTTTTGACAAAAGCTCCCGTTTCTTCTCCGACCCGGGGACCAGCTGATACACTGTCTCTCCCTTCCTCACATAGCCCAACTGTTCCCGAGCCAGCTGCTCGATCTTGGCCGGGTCGTACTCCAAACGATTAATATCCTGCTGTAGCTCGACATTTTCTCTACGCAAGGTCGACAGTTCTTGCTCCAAGCTCGTGGCCTGCCCACGCATGGACACGTACCGTGTGAGGCTCATTTCTCCAGAAAACAATGCGACGAACAACCAGACGCAACCAGCGACGCCGACCACTTGTGCAATGGTGACGGCTCGACGCCGCCATTCCAACCATTGACGGCCACGATTCCGCTTGATGACCATTCTGTCAATCCACCAACTCAAAGAGCCGCTATGCTTTGACAGACACAGCCGCTCGTCCACGATACACTGCGGTCGTTCCCAGTTCTTCCTCGATTCGAAGCAACTGGTTATACTTGGCCACACGATCCGTCCGAGATAACGACCCTGTCTTGATCAACCCGCTGTTCGTCGCGACCGCGATGTCCGCAATCGTCGTATCTTCCGTTTCACCGGACCGGTGTGAAATGATCGCCGTGTACCCGGACCGTTTGGCGAGCTCAATGGCATCCAAGGTTTCGGTCAACGTTCCGATCTGATTAAGCTTGATCAGAATTGAGTTTCCGATTCCTTCCTTGATGCCTTTAGAGAAGATCTCGACATTGGTGACAAAGATGTCATCGCCGACCAGCTGCACTCGCTTGCCCAGCTTCTCGGTGAGCATCTTCCATCCCTTCCAATCCAACTCACTCAACCCATCTTCGATGGAAAGGATTGGATACCGATCCAACAACGTGCCGTAGTATGCAATCATGTCTTCCGATGAACGATCTGAATTCTCTTCCGCTTCAAGAACATAGCGCCCCTTCTCATACAGTTCGCTTGCGGCGCAATCCAAGGCGAGTGCGATATCGCGACCAGTCTTATAGCCGGCCTCCTCAATCGCCTGAGAGATTAAACTCAGTGCCTCTTCATTGGATTGGAGATCGGGAGCGAACCCACCCTCATCGCCCACGGCGGTGTTGAGTCCCTTCTTCTTTAAGAGAGCCTTCAACGAGTGAAAGACCTCGGTAGCCATTCGGAGGGCGTCGCTAAATCGACTCGCCCCCACCGGCATGATCATGAACTCTTGGAGATCCAGCCGATTGTCGGCGTGAGCTCCGCCGTTGATGATGTTCATCAGCGGTACTGGAAGGACTCGCGCATTGGTCCCACCTAAATAGCGATAAAGCGGCTGCCCTGTTTCGTTCGCAGAGGCCTTGGCCACAGCTAACGATACCCCCAGGATCGCATTCGCCCCCAGCTTCCCCTTCGTCTTGGTTCCATCTAATGCAATCATGGCTCGATCGATGCCGGCTTGATCAAATGCCTCTTGCCCTAGCAGTTCTGGCGCTATGATCTTGCTGATGTTGGATACTGCT
Source organism: uncultured Nitrospira sp. (assembly GCA_902500755.1). Lineage (GTDB taxonomy): Bacteria > Nitrospirota > Nitrospiria > Nitrospirales > Nitrospiraceae > Nitrospira_D. The sequence continues at coordinate 5,190 of CABVRV010000085.1, read as the reverse complement.
TTAGAAACACCCTTTCCCATCCATCGTTTTTTGTCGCCATCCCGAAGTTCAATGGCTTCTTTTTCCCCTGTTGAAGCACCGGATGGGACCGCTGCCCGACCCGTTGCGCCGCTTTCAAGCGTCACTTCGGCTTCAATCGTCGGATTGCCCCGTGAATCGATAATTTGCCTGCCTTTGATTTCTCTAATCGCACTCATACCGCGTATCCCTCTCTTGTTAGGCGCTCAACTTCTTCTTCAACAACTCATTCACCTTTCCCGGATTTGCCTTCCCTCCGCTCGCCTTCATGACCTGTCCAACGAGAAAACCAAGAACTTGTTGCTTGCCGTCTTTGAACTGCGCAACCTGTACCGGACTCTTGGCCAGCACCTCGTCGATCACCTTTCCCAGAGCTCCTTCGTCGGAGACCTGGGTTAGGCCTTTCTCCTGGACAATCTGTTCTGGTGTCTTTCCAGTGCTGTAGAGCTCGGGGAAGAGGTCACGGGCTACTTTTAAACTGATGGTCCCCTTCTCCACTATCTGCAATAGACTGATGAGTCGCTCAGGACTGACGGGCGAAGCCGCGATCTCTGTCTCGGAGTTGTTCAACTCTCTCGTCAACTCTCCCATCACCCAGTTGCTTATTGTCTTTGGATGATTAAACTGCTGTACGCACGATTCGAAATAGTCCGCCATGCCCTTCGAAGCCGTCAGGACAGTGGCGTCATATTCCGGCAACCCATAGTCCGAAACGAATCGTTGTGTCCGCATGGCCGGCAGTTCCGGCAGGCTGATACGGAATTCATTGATCCACTCCTCGTTCAACTTCAACGGCACCAAATCCGGGTCAGGAAAGTACCGGTAGTCATGGGCTTCTTCTTTGGAGCGCATAACCGCCGTTTCACCCCGTTCGACATTCCAGAGCCTTGTTTCCTGGTGAATCTTGCCTCCCTCCTTCAGAACCTTCGCCTGTCGTTTGATTTCATAGTCGATCGCAGCTTTCACATTCTTGAAGGAGTTAATATTCTTCAGCTCGACCTTCGTTCCAAATTCCTTCTGCCCAATTGGACGAAGCGACAAGTTGGGCTCACACCGAAAACTCCCCTCCTCCATATTGCCGTCGCAGACCTCAAGATACATCAGGATGTCACGCAGTCCTCTGAGATAGGTCACCACCTCGTCGGCCGACCGCATGTCGGGTTCCGTGACAATCTCCAACAGCGGGGTGCCGGCTCGATTCAAATCCACCCTACTCCCGGCCCCGCCGGTCTCATGAACGTTTTTCCCTGCATCCTCTTCCAGGTGGGCTCGGCGGATACGAATTCGCCTGGCCCCCTCGGCACCGACAATTTCGATCCAACCATGTTGGCAGATAGGAGACTCGTACTGGGAAATTTGGTATCCCTTCGGCAAATCCGGGTAGAAGTAGTTCTTTCTGGCGAACTGGTTGTTCGCTGTGATCGTACAGTTCAACGCCAACCCCGCTCGCACCGCCATTTCTACCGCCATTCGGTTGATAACGGGCAGGCTTCCCGGTAAGCCGAGACAAACCGGGCACGTCTGGCTGTTGGCCGACGAACCGAACGTTGTGCCGCATCCACAGAACATTTTGGACTTCGTCTGCAGCTGGGCATGGACCTCCACCCCGATGACCGTCTCGTAAGTCACCCTCGCTCAACCCCCTTCGTCTTGGACACGACCCCGTTCGCGCCGCATCGCTTCACGCCCAGCATCGAATGCCTCCCGAAGGACCGATCGCTTCGTGTCGACAAAGTCTTTTCCCTGATCGACCACGTCTTCAAACGCCTCACCGGCACGACCGGCAAAGTCGCGAAGATCATTCTCCGCACGACGGGCATACTTCCGAAGCTGGTCACGCGATTCATCTCCGGATTGTGGCGCCAGCAACAATGCTGCGACCGCGCCCATCGCCGCCCCACTCAAAAACGCCAATAAGACAGCTGCCGATGTTCCTCGATCATCCGCCATTGTGTGTCCCTCCTTCATGTTTCATGCGTTCCCGCACGACGTGAGTTGCCGCCTTGAACCCGGCCACCATGCTGGCGACATTGCTGATGAGCGTTCCGCTCGACCCACGAACGACATTATGGACCTGTTGCACAGATTCACCGACTTCACCCACCGCATGTAGTAAGACAGCTGCATGTCCGATACTATCCTTCGCTTCACTTGTTACATCATTTACATTCCGGCTGATCGTCCGAAGTTCCGCCACGAGTCCAGGCACCTCAGCATTCAACTTTGACAGCAGCTGCTCAGACTCGGCAATGGTCCGTCGGACTTGCATCAACACCGGCACCAAACACCCGATCAGCACGGCAAATGCCACGGCCACGAGCAGCACAGCGATTTCAACGATTGTCATAGTCGGCGATCCTCCTGCTCGCTCATCTCCTTGCTCTCATTCGTACCTCTCCCCCTCCCCTGCCTGTTACCGTATCGTCGGCCTTTTTTGATGCCATTGCGCTGACTGCTCATAGGCATGTGCGGCCCGCAGCACGATCTCTTCCTCAAACGCGCGCCCGATCAGCTGTAGCCCGATCGGCATTCCCGCTTTGCTGAACCCGCAGGGCAGCGAAATCGCCGGCAGTCCTGCCAGATTGACCGAAATCGTAAAAACATCGGACAGATACATCTGTAGCGGATCTTCGCTCTTTTCTCCCAGCTTGAACGCCGGCGTCGGCGTGGTCGGGGTGACGATCAAGTCGACTTCTTTGAAAGCGGCCTCAAAATCCTGACAGACTAACGTTCGTACCGCTTGGGCCTTTCCATAGTACGCATCGTAGTACCCCGCGCTGAGCACGTATGTTCCCAGCATGATCCGACGCTTGACTTCCGGTCCAAACCCCTCTTGTCTTGTTTTCATATACAGTTCGAGCAGATCCTTGGTTTCCTTCGCCCGGAAACCGAATTTCACCCCATCGAAACGGGCAAGGTTCGAGCTGGCTTCCGCTGTTGCAATGACATAGTAGACTGCGACAGCCGCATCAGTCCTCGGTAATCGGACCTCCTTCACGTCCGCACCTAGACGTCTCAACTCCCCGATCGCGGCCCGGACCGCCTGTTCCACCTCTGGATCAAGCCCTTCGGTGAAAAACTCCACCGGCACGCCGACTCTGAGGGTTTTGAGATCCCGTTTCTGCAGCGATTTCATGTAGTCCGGCACAGGCCGATCGATCGATGTAGAATCCAGTGGATCATGTCCCGCAATGGCCCCGAGCAGAAACGCCGCATCAGATACGGTCCTTGTAATCGGCCCGATTTGATCCAGCGAGGAAGCAAAAGCCACAAGCCCATATCGAGAAACCAGACCGTAAGTTGGTTTCAATCCCACGACTCCACAGAAAGCCGCCGGCTGCCTGATGGAGCCTCCTGTATCTGAGCCAAGTGCGGCCGCGCACTCTTCTGCCGCAACCGCTGCTGCTGATCCTCCACTGGATCCGCCCGGCACACATTGCAGATTCCAAGGATTCCGGCTGGGACCAAACGCGGAATTTTCGGTCGAAGATCCCATTGCAAACTCGTCCAAGTTCGTCTTACCCAACAGAATGTAGTCCTGCGTCCGCAACTTGGCGATCACCGTCGCATCGTAGGGCGGCACAAAATTCTGCAACATGCGAGAGCTGCAGGTCGTGAGCACGCCGTCCGTGCAGATGTTATCTTTGATGGCAAGAGGCATACCGCTGAGCGGCATGGTCTTTCTCCAACTCTTGAGGTTCCGATCCAAAGACTCCGCCTGCACGGATGTGGATTCTTGCGTGTGAGTGACGAAGGCTCTTACCTTCGGCTCTATCTGGCTGATGCGAAGAGAATACGCCCGCACGATCTCCGCCGCCGTCACTTCTCCTGCCTTAAACTTTCTGTGAAGCTCGATGAGGGTTAGTTTATGAAGGGACATGGATGGCTCGCTGTCGACACATACGGTGAACGTGGGCAAGACGGGATATCAAACGCCTCGCTCGGCCCGGCCCATCAGTTGACCGTCACAATCTTATTTTTTTCATTCACCCGAACGATCTTCGGCGCATGCTTCTTAATCTCTTCTTCTCCGTAATACTCGTAGCAGAAAATAATGATTTGGTCTCCGACCGCCGCTTTCCTCGCCGTAGGTCCGTTCAAAATGATCTCGCCCTTTCCTCGCGAGCCATTGATCGCATACGTCATGAAGCGTTCGCCATTATTCAAATTCGAGCAGACAATGGCTTCGTAAGGAAGGATACCGGCCGCTTCCATCAGGTCTTGATCGATCGTTAGGCTTCCCTCGTACTCCAGATGGGCACCTGTGACGGTGGCGCGGTGAATTTTTGACCGTAGCATTTGTCGAAACATCTATACGTTTCGTCATTCGTCAAACTTCGCTCTGCATTCGCATGCTTCCACTCATCAGACAGCGGTTTGACGATTAACGCTCCTCTAAAATTTTAGGCACAACGAACCCGTCTGCGTCACGCTCCGGCGCGTTCGCCAGAGCCCTATCCGAAGGCAGTGACGGGTGTATGACATCTTCTCGAAATACATTCACTTGGCCCATGACGGTCAAGGTCGGTTCGACCCCCATCGTCTCATACTGATTCAACTTGTCGACGTGTGTGAGAATCTGACTCAATTGTTTGGCAAAGGTGTCCTTCTCAGCTGGCGTCACGGCCAATCGTGCCAACTGTGCCACCTTTTCAACGTCCTGTTGCGTGATCTCCATCGTTACATTTCCACAACTCAGTTGGACCCCTATTCAACGGTGACGCTTTTCGCAAGGTTTCTCGGTTGATCCACGTCCGCTCCTCGAAGCACAGCAATGTGATAAGCCAGAAGCTGCAACGGGATCGTGAATAGAATCGGCGAAATCAATGGATGGGTATCCGGCACAGTGAACACCGCGTCCGCAATCTTGCCGAGTTCCCGCTCTCCTTCAGCCACGAACGCAATGACCGGGGCATGCCGAGCTTTCACTTCCATCAAATTACTGACTGTTTTATCGTACAGCCGATCCCGAGGCGCCAAGACCACAACCGGCATGTCTCTGTCGATCAGCGCGATCGGGCCGTGCTTCATCTCGCCCGCCGCATAGCCCTCAGCATGGATATAGGAAATTTCTTTCAGCTTCAGCGCGCCTTCCAGTGCGATGGGATAGTTGATACCCCGTCCCAAGAACAGAAAGTTCCGTTTCTTATAATAGCGCTTGGCGATCGCCAC
>CABVRV010000084.1 GCA_902500755.1 uncultured Nitrospira sp. | reverse complement strand
AGCTGCTTGAGCTGTAACGGTTTCTCAGGATAGCGCGTGTAGTCAGTCGGATCTTCTGAGACCTCGACCTCGCGCAGAGAGATGGAAAGTTTCGGCCGGATGTGGCGCGCAGGGGTTTCCAATTCGACCGGCTATCCAAGAAGTTCTACAACGCCACCTGCCAGCATGCACGCTGTTTCATAACTGGCCCCTGTTGTCTTCATTCCATAGATGAATGGCTTTGGTTTTGTGCAATGGAGCGTGACGTGGTATTAATAACACGTCATGAATGAGCTCCTGACCTCGATCGCCACAAAAAAGATGCAGCTCGACGCGTTGCGTCCGATCTCACGCGCGGCGTTGCTGGCTCTGCAGAAATCCTATGATGTGGACTTGACCTACACTTCTAATGCCATTGAAGGCAACACGTTGACTCTGCGGGAGACCGCGGAGCTGATTGAGCATGGAATTACCGTTGGGGGAAAACCCTTGCGCGATCATCTCGAAGCGATCGATCACTACGAAGCGGTCTTATGGGTGAGGGAACTTGCGGCCAAGACGACACCGATTACTGAACACACCGTGTGTGAGTTGCATAGACGTATTGTCTCTCGCAGCCAGCCTGAGATCGGCGGGATGTACAGTACCCTTCCCCGCCGGATTGCTGGTTCTCCTGTTGTGTTTCCAAACGCGGTGAAAATTCCCGAGTTGATGCGAGTCTATGGTGAATGGATTTCGCAGGCGACGTCAGAACCGGCAACCAGCTTTGATGCGCATTACCGGCTGGTGGCCATTCATCCGTTTGCGGATGGCAACGGACGTACGGCTAGGCTTGTGATGAACGTCCTGCTCCTGCGTGGCGGATATCCACCGGTTGCCGTACGACCGGAAGACCGAAAAGCCTACCTCGATACACTGGAACATGCGTCAATGAAGGAAGATCTGACGCCTTTTCAGACATTCATGCATCAAAGGCTGGACGCAACCCTCGGAGAGTACCTGAATGCCTTGCAAGAAGTACGACCTCCTGGAAACGAAACAATCTGAGCTTCGCAATATCCAGTAGGACATCGAAAAAGCCATCCAGTGCGTACTCAGTACACTATGGCTGGGTGTTTGCCTGTTCGACCAACGGCAGTCGTTTACGTTGTAATGGGTAGTCCTAGGAGTGTGTGTTTCTTACTCCGGTGAGATGCCCAATCCTCCCAGCAACGGCATCAAGCTCTCCTCTCCAGGTCCTTTGCCCTCTTTTGACGCCTGGGTGATGTCAGAGAAGAGTTGCCCGGCTTCGGGGCTCAATTGTTTCAGTCGTTCTCCCAGTTGACCCGACATCATGCCTCGTTGGACCTCGTCGTCCGTGAGTTTTCCCTCCTTGATGCTTTGCTGGATGATCTGTGCCAAGGATTGAACCTTCGCCAGCATATCCGGAGGCATTCCATTTAAAATTCTTTCTGCGCCCTGCTGCCCACCACCGAGTTGGGCATAGGCTGGAACGGCCAATGAGAGAAGAAGCCCAGAGGCAGCGATCATCCATTTCCCTAGAGCCAGCATGTCAGTCTCCTTACTGTGGATATTGTAAGATGGGCATCTGACCAATCCTGCAGGATACCTGCCAGCTTCTCTTCGAAACGGCGACGAAGTCAAAAAATGGCATAAGAAGGGTCAAGTGCGCCCGGATATTGACCGATACAATCCTATACCCATTTGAGAAAACGGAGAATTTCTTAGACGATCTGTCGGAGGCTTGGTACTGTTGATCATCTGAACCTGGTGATGGAGGGGGAGCGCCGATGCTTGAAGGGTGGCAAATTCCGGACGTGACGATCTATTTGGTGGGCATTCTCGGCCTTCTGGTTGTGTGGCAATACTACCAGATGCAGATCATGGCCGGCCGCATACTGGCCGTCGACATTTTCGATCGATCCGGGATTCGCATGTATCTCTATGTCACCCCTGATGATGACCATGTCTGTGAGGTGTGCGCAACGTCGAATGGGCGGGTATATTTGCCGTCCCAGGTGGCGAAGAAAAATTTTTCACCTCTCGATGGGAGATGCCAACGACCAACTCCCTGTATCGGAGTGCTGATTGGACTCTACGGGGCTTGGCTGGAAGCCAGAGGGGTGTTGGAGAATCTTCGTCGGAATATTAAAAACGGAGGGATCCAACTTTCAGCGGAGGAAGTGCGAGCCTTGGTCAACGGGCAATGGGAACGTTGCATCAGTGCCGATACGGATCGGCTGGGGATCCAGATGATTGAGGCGCTCTCCTATGAGAAGGTTAATCAGGAGATCGCGATCCAAGGGTATCGCTATGTTGTGGAAGAAGCCAGAGAAGTCCGGCACCTGTTGCTGCTCGTTCCGGCCTACCTTCGGCTCCTACAGCTGCTTCTTCGGGCCGGAGAGGAGGCCGAAGCGCTCGAAATGATTGAGCGCTTTGAAAGCCGTTTCCCATCGACGAAACGGGGTGCACATTTTCCGTCGGAGAAACAACGGGAGACGATGAAGGCAAAAAAAACTCAATTGCTGAAGGGTCTGCCGCTGAAAGTGTCGGCCTAGCGAGCCTCAGGAGCACTCTTGTCGGAATCAGTTTGCCCTAAGCCCGCTGTCTGGTTCAGGAGAGTCCTCTCGCACGACTCACCACGAGCGTCTAAGCAGGATGCTATCCTAGTAATTGGTTTCGAGACTGGTGGGTGTCTTATTGAGGACGGTCGCAGCTGCTTGCGATAGGGCAGCGTCATGAGAATGGTCTGGCGAATAGATTCGAAATTGAACGAGTCTCGTGGGAAGCAGATCCAAGAACTCTTCGAGGGGCTCGGAGGAGACTTGGCCGGTACCGGGATCATAGACGTATAAGGGGTTTCCACGGCGATCTTTAGGGTCAGGACGTGGATCCAGGAGGGCCATGTCCACCCGGAATGGAAGTCGTTTCAGGCCTGTCGGCAATTCTTTCATAATCTGCTGTTCGAAGTGGCGATGGCTGGGAAACGCCATTCCGCGCTCTTGTCCTTTTTCTTTCAGGGTCGTGCTGTAGGCCATCTTCCATTTGACGTCGCGATCCAAGATTCTCATCCATTCCTGTCCCAACTGTCGGCGGGTTTTCTGGCGAGAGTGTCTCCAGTCACGAACCTCCTCCATAAGCGACCAATCAGTCAGCGTGCGATAGCCCTCCATCTTCTTGCGCGGGTCGCGTGGGCACAGCAGTGTCATCGTCTGACCAAAAATATCTCGCAGGTGGATGTCGATGGCTCGAGTCGTGCGGTGAAAATACACGTTGGAATAGAGGTACATCCTTGTGTTCAAGAACATTTGGAGCGCCGGAAGCCCTGTTTTGTGAATAGTGAATCCCTTGTCGGTCACGATCGTATAATGAATTAACCGTGTCAGATCGACCGGGCCCACAGCGACGCCGCACATGTAGGAATCTCGCAAGACGTAGTCCAGATTGTCTCCGGTATAGCTTCCGGAGATCACCGGCTGGAGCATGTTCAGCCATCGAGGCAACCGGGAATTATCTTTACCTTTTTCTTTGAGAATGAGATGAGCGATCTGATCCGGATTGAGCTCTTCTCCCTTCGCGAAGGGCCCTGAAGGGCTTCGGCGGATTTTCCTGATCACAGGGGCCAAGTGCTCTCGGATGATGATCTGCCCCAAGCGTTCGTGAGAGAGACCCATGGCATGGAGAAAATTGTCGTCGAAGAAATGGCAAAACGGACCGTGTCCGATATCGTGCACCAAGGCCGTGACCCGCAAGAGCGCTTCCACATAATTGGCCGACGGCACCTCCTTGACCACTTTCTTGAGGAAGGGATACAGATGTCGGGCGAATCGTCCTGCCACGTGCATCGTCCCCAAGGAATGGACGAAGCGGGTATGCTCGGCGGACGGATAGACCCAACGGGCGCTTTGGAGTTGATAAATGTACCGTAAGCGCTGGACCCACGGAGAATCGATCAAATCTTTTTCGGTGAGCTCGTGCGGATCAGGCGTCGCGTAAGGAACGGTGAAGGTGACGTACTTGTGAATCGGATCAGCGATCAGTGCCGATCCATCATACGGAGCGTTCGGTCGGTCTACAGATTCCATGGCCAATCGGCATCTTAGCCCACCGAGTCTGAAGGCGGCAATGGCTTGGCGGTGGGAGCACGTGAGTCACGGCGGTATTTCACCAGGGAAAAATACGCGACCGGATACGACAGCAGTGCTCCGAGCACGCTGAGAACGAGTCCTCCCAGTACGAAGGGGCCTGCGTATGGAAGGACTTGGTCGTAGATGCCGCTGAAACTCAAGTCGTGCCAATCGAACGTCGGCGCATCTGTACGACCCAACAAGAGGGCGCCGGTCCAATAGGTTGCTCCCAATATAGGAATGATCGTCCAGGGGTTGTTGACAAACGCTCCAGCCAGTAACGCTAAAAAGTTGAGACCGAACAGCCACGTGCACAGCGCAACCATCGCGGTATGAAGACCATAGGCCGGTGAGAACGCGATAAAGATACCCAGCGCAAAGGCCAACGCCGTGCGTTGTGGGGACTCTTGCAGATGGAGCACTTGGCGTAGCAGTGCGCGGAATGATCGAGTTCCTCTCGCAGAGGGATGTTTGCTTGCGTCCGGCATCAGCGGAAATGCTCGTAGCTGGTCAGCGGTAGAGGCTGCGTTCGGCCGTGTGACGTCATCTGGATTCCAAATTTCTTCGGGCGAATGGTCCCGATGCGGGTAATGCGATAGCCTCGTGCCCGTGCTTGTCGTTCAAGAGCGCGGCGGGACCTGGGCGGCGCCGTAAACAGAAGTTCATAGTCCTCGCCTCCCGTAATCGCGAGTCGAATCGGCGAAACTCCATACGCGTTCGCGTACGCTCTGCAGGCCGGTGAAAGTGGAAGGCTCTCAATCTCCACCTCTGCTCCGACGCCGCTTTCCGCACACATGTGTCGAAGATCTCCGGAGAGACCATCGGACAGATCGATAGCGGCAGTGGCCAGCCGTCCGTTGTTGAGCCACTGGCCCTCGGCAATCCTTGCTGTCGGGTGGAAGTGGCGGCGTATCAGAAACTGTCGATGGGAGCGAGATAATTGTGATCGCTTCTCTTGGGACGATCGAGGGGTTTTGCTGTTCGCCAATAAGCGGAGACCGGCGAGCGAGTCTCCGAGAGTGCCTGACACATAAATCTGGTCTCCGACCTTTGCGCCATGGCGAAACAGCGCACGGCGTTTGGCGGTCGTTCCGACCAACGTGATGCTGAGAAAGAGTCCGGCTTTGGATGCCGAGGTATCTCCTCCGATCAGCGCCGCTCCATAGAGCCGGCAAGCCTTCATCATCCCTCTATACAAGCCGTAGACTTGTGGTCGACTCACCTTTTTGGGGATGGCAAGTGATATAAGCAGATATCGAGGGACTGCTCCCATTGCGGCAAGATCGCTAAGGTTGGCCATCGCGGCCCGGTATCCAATTGACTCAGGAGCTGCAGATGTCAAAGTGAAATGGATTCCTTCGGCGAGTAGGTCCGTCGTAAAGTGCCACCACCTCGGTGAGCTGGTTTCAACGACCGCTGCATCATCACCGATGCCATGAACGAGACCTGGAGCGTGATGGGCAAACTGACGCTTCAACCCTTGAATCAGACCGAATTCCTGAAGGGGTTTGGCCGTAGGAAGCGCCACGGCGCGATCCTACGAGCGAGTTGGCACGCGCCCGGCCCTCAAAGTGGCAGGCAGCTCGTGCGGTCGTCGGCCTTTTCCGGATCGTAAAGGCCGGATGCGGGCGGGCGCGGGAGGAGCTGGCGGCTTGTTCGAGGTCGACGCAGCCTTGGTTCTTCGCCGAAGGGCAATCTTCATGACGTCGTCCATGGTATCGACGAACGCCAATTGGATGCCCTTCAGGAGATGTTTAGGAATTTCCTCAAGGTCTTTCTTGTTTCGACGTGGGAGGATGACAGTGGTGAGCTTGGCCCGTTTCGCCGCCAAAATTTTTTCCTTGAGTCCTCCGATCGGAAGCACGCGACCGCGCAAGGTGATTTCTCCGGTCATGGCCAGATCCCGCCTCGCCGGAGTGCCAGAAAACGCCGACGCAATAGCCGTCGCCATCGTGATGCCGGCGGAAGGACCGTCTTTGGGGATGGCGCCAGCCGGGACATGGATGTGGAGGTCTTGCTTGCTGAACATCCCAGGATTCAAGTTTAAGGTCTTCTCTCGTGACCGGACGTAGCTGAGCGCGGCCTGAGCGGATTCCTTCATCACATCTCCAAGGTGCCCGGTGAGGGTCAATTGGCCTTTCCCTTTCATCACCGTCGCCTCGATGTACAGGACGTCGCCGCCTGATTCGGTCCAGGCTAGGCCGGTTGCCACTCCAATCTCATCTTTCTCGAGTTCCGCTTCCGGCACATATTTCGATACCCCCAAGTATTTATTGAGATTGGATTGGTCGATCGGAAACCCCTGCCCCTTGCCTTCCGCGACTTTCTTCGCCACTTTGCGCATGACATTGGCAATTTCACGTTCAAGGTTTCGAACCCCGGCTTCCCTGGTGTAGTGAGAAATAATCTGTCTGATCGCCGCCTCTGTCAGCCGGACATGTTTGTTCGTGATACCGTGCTCTTCGAGCTGGCGTGGAATGAGGTATTTCTGCGCAATGCCCAGCTTCTCCTCTTCCGTGTAGCCAGGAATTTCAATGACCTCCATGCGATCACGGAGCGCGGGTAGGATGGGATCGATCAAGTTGGCCGTGGTGATGAACATGACTTCGGTCAGGTCGAAGGGAACTCCGAGATAATGGTCGGTGAATGCGCTGTTCTGCTCCGGGTCAAGGACCTCCAGCAAGGCCGCTGAGGGATCGCCCCGAAAGTCCATCCCAACTTTGTCCACTTCATCGAGCATGAATACCGGATTGCTGGTGCCTGCTTGCTTCATCCCCTGGATGATGCGTCCGGGTAACGCGCCGACATAGGTCCGACGGTGTCCGCGGATTTCTGCTTCGTCGCGGACTCCCCCTAAGCTAATACGCACAAATTCCCGACCCAACGCACGGGCAATCGACTTGCCTAGCGAGGTCTTTCCGACGCCAGGCGGGCCTACGAAACAGAGGATTGGACCCTTCATTTTTTCTTTCAGCTTTCGGACAGCTAGGTATTCGAGAATCCGTTCCTTGACCTTTTCAAGATCATAGTGGTCGTCGTTCAACACCTTGGCTGCCGCTTTCAGCTCAAGATTGTCTTTTGACCGCTTCGACCAAGGCAATTCGACCATCCATTCCAGGTACGTTCGCACCGTCGCGGATTCGGCCGTATCCGGGTGCATCTTTTCAAGCCGCTTAAGCTGTTTTTCGGATTCTTTCAACACCTTCTCTGGCATCTTGGCGTCTTTGATGCGTTTGCGAAACTCCGTGATTTCCTCCGCTCGTTCATCGAGTTCGCCCAACTCTTTCTGAATGGCCTTCAGTTGTTCTCGAAGAAAGTATTCGCGCTGGGTCTTGTCCATCTCGCCTTTGGCTTGCGCCTGAATCTTTTGCTGCATCGAGAGGACTTCAATCTCTTTCCCAAGGATGTCGCTGACCTGGCGAAGGCGCTGGATCGGATCGGAAATTTCCAGGACGGCTTGAGTGGCATCGACCTTCAACCCAAGATTTGAGGCCACCATGTCGGCCAGTCGGCCCGGCTCCTCGAGGTTTTCAATGACGACCATGACGTCGGGGATCAACACCTTGCCTAAGCTCACGATCCGCTCGATCTGTTCTTTGACGGTGCGCATGACGGCTTCCGCCTCAAGTGTCGTCGCCGCGGGCTTGGCGTCAATCACCTTGTCGATTCGAACGGAGTAGTAGGGGTCAGTCTGGATGTATTTCGTGATTTTCGCTTTAGCGATACCTTGAACCAGAATCTTGATGCGCTCATCCGGCAGCTTTAGCATCCGCATGATGATGCCGACGGTACCGATCGTATGGATGTCCTTAGGGGAAGGATTTTCAACGTCGAGCGCCTTTTGCGTTGCAAGGAAGATCATCCGATTTCCTGCGAGGGCGGCTTCAATGGCCTTAATCGACATGTCACGTCCGACGAAGAGAGGAAGCACCATGTATGGAAAGACGACGATATCCCGAACCGGCAAGAGCGGAAGCTGAGTTGGAACCTCAATATTCTGAGGGGGCTGAATTTCCTGCTCGTTTGGATCAGTCATGTGTGCGCCTGTTCGTTAAGCCGAAGAACGAGAGATCGACTCCACTGCAACGTTGATCACCGAGCATATCACAGGACGTCTCTTTTTCTAATCCTTCAATCATTTATTGGAGCGGAGTCTTCCGCCGAGATTCTGGGTTGACGTGGGCGTGGCCCGCTGGGTCACTCCTATCACGGAGCTGAACCGGGATCGACAGAGCTTTAGCGACAGAGCGCACATCCAGGTTGATGAGATCAACTCCGTCGAGTCGTCGGCGTGGTACGCATTCGGGTCGAGAGATAGTCCCGGAATTCTGCTCCTAATGCCGGATTCTTCAAGGCAAACTCTACGGTGGCGATGAGGAAGCCCAGTTTGTCTCCCGCATCATGACGCTGCCCCTCGACTTCGAGCGCGTACATCGGAGATTTTCTTGCAAGCTCCTTGAGTGCGTCGGTCAGTTGGATTTCTCCGTTTTTCCCGGGTCGAGTCTTTCTTAGAATGGGGAAGATTTCTGGAGGAAGCACGTATCGCCCGATGACGGCCAATGTGGAGGGCGCATCCGCTGGGGATGGCTTTTCAACGAGACCTTCGACCCGATGGAGCCCATGCGCAAGGTGCTTGGGGGTGACAATCCCGTATCGGCTGACGTCGGCTTTCGGGACATCCTGGACACCCAGAACCGCTCCATGCCGTTTTTTATAGACATGGATCAATTGCGCGAGTGCTGGAACATCGGCGTCGATAATCTCATCTCCCAAGATCACCGCAAATGGTTCATCACCGATGAGGTGTTGCGCGCACAAGACGGCATGTCCTAAGCCGAGCGCCTCGGCTTGCCTGACATAACAGAAGTTGGCCAAGTTCGAAATCTGTCGAATTTGGTGGAGGACTTGACTCTTCCCGGTGCCTTTCAAATTCTCTTCGAGCTCGACGGATCGGTCAAAGTGGTCTTCGATGGCTCGCTTGCCGCGCCCAGTGACGACGATAATGTCTTCGATGCCCGAGGCGACGGCTTCTTCGACGGTATATTGAATGAGAGGTTTATCCACCAAAGGTAACATCTCTTTGGGAGAGGCCTTCGTGGCAGGAAGGAATCGGGTTCCCAGACCCGCTGCTGGGATGACCGCTTTTCTCACAGTGAAACGAGACATGGGAGGATACTATGTGATGGGTTGTGTGATGTCAAGAAACGGGGGAACTGAACGCATCCAATTCAAATCAATGGTTCTCACGCGTTGCTCCGGCACGGATAGCTGTGATCCGTACCTCTATGGCGTGGTCGAACTCTCTCGAGGATTCGTGGTGTATGTTTCCTGAGTATTTGTTGGTCCGAGCGAATCCACGTTGAGTTTCTATCGGTGATCCAGGCCAGTGGCATGTTGTGGAATTTTGGAAAATGAGAAACCAGACGAACAATTATCTCTTCGGTGCTCGTGAGGTCCGTCGACTCCTTTACAATACCGGACGACCTCAATATAATCCGGAAGTTTCGCATGGATATATTGGAAGTCTTGCGTCCGTGCTGATCGGTTTGGTCGAGAACTTTTTGTCAGGACTTCCATGCGCTTCGATGGACAATGCATTTCGGGATATGGCGGATGAGAGGGGTTTGGCTTAGACGGTCGAGAGTCGTGAGGAGCTGTGGGATGAGTCCAATCATGCCGCCCATCTCTACATTTCTCGCTAGGAATCCTCGTCGGTGACCCTGCATGCCGTTTACAGGCGTCGATCGTTCGTAGTCGCGGCTCTAGTCGTCTCCGTGTTGTGGGGCGCGTGTGAGGCACTTGCCCAGGTTCCTGAGCCCAAGGTATCGTCGATCGAAATCCGTGGGGTTAAACGGATTGAAATTCCGACCATCGCTGGCCGGCTCACGCTGAAAGCCGGCGATCCGTATACGCCGGAAACCGTGCGTGGTCAGATCAAAATTCTCTATGACGCCGGATTTTTCGAAGATGTCAAGGTTGAAACGGAGTCCGTCACCGAGGGAATGGCCGTCACGTTTATTGTACAGGAGAAACCGTTCATCACCGAGATTGTTTTTGACGGCAATAGTCACTTGAGCGACGATAAGCTGAAGGAGAAAACGACCATCAAGAGCCAGACGTTTCTTGATCAGCAGCTGGTGAAAGGGAGCGCTGAAAACATTCGCCAGCTCTATCAGCATGACGGGTATTACAATGCGCAAGTCATCCCGGTTATTCAGACGTTGGATGAAGATCGAAAGCGTCTGATGTTCCACATTACGGAAGGCGATAAAGCGAAAATCAAGACGGTGATGTTCGAGGGGCTACGCGCGGCAACGAAAGCCGAGATGTTCGCTGCTATGTCAACCAGAGAATGGATTCCGTGGTATGGATTCTTTACCAAACTGAAATTGCCGTCTATGGTGTCCGACGCCGGGGTGTTGAAACGTGACGAACTGACGAACGATGTGGAGCGGATCAAGGAAGTCTTGCTCAATAAGGGCTACTTCAATGTTCGGGTCGGCCAGCCGTCCGTGGAGCTGACCGAAGACAAGAAATGGTTCACTGTTACGTATCATATTGCGGAAGGTGAGCCCTTTACCATCGGTGAAATCGGGTTTCGCGGGCACACGGTGTTTGAAGAGCCCGAACTTCGAGAAGGATTGAAGATCAAAGAGGGAGAGATCTTTCAACGGGCTAAAATCAGAGATGAGATGACGCGTCTGACGGATCTCTATGGGAGTAAGGGCTACTCCTTTGCTGAAGTAGTTCCCGGCGTTAATCCGAACAATGAAGAACGGACGGTCAGCATCATCCTCAGCATCAGGGAAGGGGAGATGATGAGGATCCGGCAGATCAATATTTATGGAAATGATAAAACGCGAGACAACGTCATCCGTCGAGAAATTCGGGTGGACGAACAGGATGTGATTGATACCGCTTCGTTGAAACGAAGTTTTCAACGATTGAACAACCTGAATTTCTTCGAGACGGTCGAAATCCTCCCGGCGCAGGTCGCTCCTGATAAGGTTGATCTCAATGTGCGTGTAAAAGAAAAGCCGACCGGCATGTTCAGCATCGGTGGAGGGTTCAGCACGTTGGATCGACTTGTGGCGATCGCCGATATCACGCAGGGCAACTTAGGCGGATATGGCTACCTCGGGCGTATTCGTGGGCAACTCGGCCAGCGAAGAAGCCTTGGACACATCACATTTCGTAACCCCTACCTGTACGATTCATTAACTTCGCTCCAAGTGGACGGCTATCGGAGTCTGACGAATTTCCTTTCCTATTTTGAAGAACGAACGGGTGGGAATGTGACACTCGGTCGTTGGTTATCGGAGTACGTCACGGGCAGTATCGGTATATTTGGAGAGCAAATCACGTTCAGGGATCCTCAATTCGGTATTTGCCCGGATCTCGTCCCGATCGTCTGTCGACAGCTGGGGACCCGATCGTCCACGGGATTTCGGACCACGCTTTTCAGGGACACCAGGGACTACTACATCGATCCCAGAAGCGGCTGGCGGTTTGGCGGCGGATTCGATGTTGGAACCCCGTATTTGGGTGGGACCAACAACTTCATCAAGTACTATGTGGACGTGGTCAAGGTCACTCCTCTTCCGCTGGATATGAGGGTTTCAGTGCGGGCACGTTACGGGGAGGTCCATGCGCTTGGAGGGACGGAGATCCCGCTGAACGAGCGATTCTTTGTGGGTGGTATCAACACCATGCGCGGGTTTGCCTTCGGTCGAGCCGGTCCTGTGGTTCCGACGACGCGTGCGCCATTCGGTGCGGCGAAGCAGTTGATCTTCAATACGGAATTGATCTTTACGATCTCTGCTGAAGCGAAGCTGAACGGAGTCCTCTTTTTTGACTACGGAAAAGGTTTTGATGACGGTGAACCGTTGTCGCTCGATTTACGACCTGCCGCGGGTATCGAGGGGCGCTGGATCTCTCCTTTCGGTCCGTTGCGTGTGGCCTATGGGATCAATCTTGACGCGCAAACCGGTGAGCGTTTCGGTGTATTCGAATTTACGATCGGAACCTTGTTTTAGTCGGAGCATTGACCTGATGAGTCTGAACGCGAATAGGCGGAGATATCGTCTGCGACACACAGAATGGATTGGGATCTTGAGTGTGGTAGCCATGACGTTTACGCTGGGCGGGTGTGCTGGATCGGTCGCCAGGGTTGAGGGGAAGGTCGGGGTGATCAATTCGCAGCGTCTGCTCAATGATACGAACGCGGGCAAGCGGGCCAAGGAGAGCCTGACAGGCTATTCAAAAAATCGACAGGCTCTGATGGAGTTGGAGGAGCGAGAGTTGCGGCGAATGGAAGAGGATTTTGTCAAACAGTCCTCGATCTTGAGCCCTGCCGCCAAGCGAGATCGGGAAGAGCAATTTCGACGGCGCATGCAGGAATATCAGCAAAAGGCGGCGGAGTTGAATCGAGAGGTTCAAGAAAAGCAAAAAGACGTTTTAGAAGGGTTTCGTGACAGGATTGAAACAGTCGTTGCGAAGGTCGCCAAACGTCTGGGATTGCAGGTTGTCGTCGATAAGAGCAAGGGCGGGCCGACGATTTATCACGAAGAAGGGCTCGATATTTCAAGCGAAGTCATTGAGGAGTTCAACCGCGAATATCCCTAGGAGCTGTGGGAGGAGAGGCTATGACGAGTGTGGTGAGAGCGGTACTGGTAGGTATCGCGTTATTACTGGGGCAGTGGACAGGATTCATCTATGCGGGAGAGCCGGTGCGTGTTGGTGTCATCGATCAGCAGATGGTGATGGAACGCACCAAGGCCGGGAAATTGGCCCTGGAAGACATGAAGGGCTATTCGATGACAAGACAAAAGATCATCAATTCCGATGAGCAAGAGCTCAAGGAGTTGCAGCTGTCGCTCGAAGATGCAAATGGGAAGCTTACTGACGCAGCGCGGCAAGAAAAAGAGGAGCAGTTCCGGGGCAAAGCCGAAGCCTTTCAACACCGTCTGCAAGAGTTCAACCGAGAAGTGCAGCTGAAGCAGCGGGAGCTTGTCGCGGAGTATTCGCGTAAGATCGCCGCCGCGGCGCAAGCTGTGGCGCAGAAGGAAGGCTATGTCGCCATTGTTGATAAAGGTAGCGATGCATTGATCCGGATCGTCCTCTATCACCAGCCCGCGTTGGATGTGACGCCGTCAGTCATCAAGGAATTTGATCGAGAGAACCCCTAACCGTCTGAGCTGTTTGGGAGTGAGAGGAGGCAAAGCCAATGGCATCGGTCGAGCAGGATGAAATTCAAACATTACTTCCACATCGGTATCCCTTTTTGTTGGTGGATCGAGTCAAGGAGTTTGAACCGCATAAGAGCATCGTTGGGATCAAGAATGTGACGGTCAACGAACCGTTCTTTCAAGGCCATTTTCCTGGTCGTCCGGTGATGCCTGGTGTACTGATTATTGAAGCGATGGCACAGGTGGGCGGGGTGCTGGTTTTCAAGTCTGGAGGGACGGTTGGAAGAACCATCATGTATTTGACTGGGATTGATGAAGCCAAATTTCGGAAACCGGTAGTCCCTGGCGATCAGCTGCGGTTTGAGATCGAAGTGGTCAAGAAGCGCCCGCCGTTCTGGAAAATGCAAGGAAAAGCCTTTGTCGAGAATGAAGTGGTGTGTGAGGCCATGATTTCTGCAATGGTCATCGAAGAAAAAACGGAGCAAAGCAAGAAATAGCCATCACGCCTCAACTGCGGCAACAGGAGGTCGCATTGTCCGCCAGGCACTGAGCCGGCGGCCGACAAATCACCAGTGACGTATATGCATGTAAAGGGGGCACGTGTGAAGATACATCCAACAGCGATCGTGGATCCCAAGGCAAAGCTCGATGGTGATGTGGAGATCGGGCCGTTCTGTGTCATCGGGGAACACGTGACGATCGGCAAAGGAACCAGACTGATTTCTCATGTCACAGTCGATGGATGGACAGAGATCGGGGAGCGGAATGAAGTGCACCCATTTGCATCGATCGGGGGGCCGCCTCAGCACCTTGGGTATAAGGGAGAGCCGACCAAAGTTCTCATCGGCGATGACAACATTATCCGTGAGTATGTGACGATCAACCGAGGGACGGTTCAGGGGGGAGGGGTGACGTCCCTAGCGTCGAAGGGCATTCTTATGGCGTATGTACATGTGGCACATGATTGCCGGCTGGGCAACCACATTATTATGGCCAATGCGGCTAGTCTGGCCGGGCACATCACGATCGGAGATCATTCCGTTATCGGAGGGTTAACCGGTGTGCTTCAGTTCGTGCGCATCGGAGAGTATGTGATGGTCGGCGGTTGTTGCGCGATTGGTCAGGATATTCCGCCATTTGCGTTCGCTGCCGGTGGGTATCGAGCACATCTGTATGGTCTGAACACTGTGGGGTTACAGCGGCATGGCTTCTCGGTTGACCGGATTGCCCTGCTCAGGAAGGCATTTGATCTCCTCTTTCGATCGGGCCATCGCACGGCGGAAGCGATACGACTGGCCAAGAAGGAGTTTAAGGGACAGGCCGACGTGGCGAAGGTGCTCTCCTTTATGGAGGGCACCAAACGAGGCATCTCGCGGGCGGTCAACGTCGATACGGAACGTGAGTTTGATCAACAAGTGTGATGTCAGCCACGATGCCCCTATCTATTGCAGGCGGTCGAATCGGAGTGATCGCAGGGAATGGCCGATTCCCGATCATCTTTGCGGATAATGCACGCAAGATGGG
>CABVRV010000083.1 GCA_902500755.1 uncultured Nitrospira sp. | reverse complement strand
GACAGTGACCTCAGTATCCCCGTCGAAACCGGTCGCCCCCTTTGTTCAGGTTGTTAAAAATGATTGATCCAACTTTCCTTAGATACGCATCATACCGCACAGATCAATAGGGCGCCAATTATTTATCCCTGCGGGTCTCTACTCATCGAGGCTCGGACTGACAAGGTAGGGCCCATAGTGGAACGCGAAGAGCAAATATGCACCAGCCCACCCGAGCGCCGACAGGCCGAGCATTGCATGAGTAAGTGCCGTAGGGGTTTCTGGATTTGGGGCAAGAATGCGCAATACCGCCCCAACATTGACGAGCAGGTAAATCGCCACAGTGAGCCGATCGGCATGTCGTGGTCGTCCGGTGTGGCCTAGGCTCGCTCGCGTCATCACCGCCAACGTCATTGTGCCCATTGCTCCCGTGGTGAGCAGGTGAACCGCATTTTCAGGGGTAAACCCGATCCCTAGAATTGACGCGCCGAGGGCTACTAAAAACAATCCCACCCATCCGTAGCCGATATGCAAAATCAGCACTAACGGCTCACGCCAGACTCTCCATCCTCCCCAACGCAGCAGACGTACCAAACTCGCTATCCCGGCCAGGACCAACATGACTCCGGCCCACACACTCTCCGGTTGAAACACCCATGTCATGACTCCCACAAGGACCAGAACGATGGCGATGCCATCCCCCGGAGAAAATACGCCAGGCAAGGAAGACATGTTCCGCTCGGCCAGATATTCCCGAGTAAAGGTCGGCGTGAGGCGCCCGCCGATGATCGTCAGCATCAGTGTCATCACTGACAAGGCAAGCCGCTCTGGGAGGTCCGTGGGGGCAGCACGAAGCGCTGACAGATGAAAGAGAAGGTTCGTGACAGCGTAGAGGCTTACCAAAACGCCGATCGGTGCCCGGTCCCACACTCCTGCCGCGGCAATCTCTCGCCAGACATAGGTGGCCAGGAGAACCAAAAACGCTCCATCGACAATTGCGGCAGCGGAGGCTCCCGCGAAAGGCACCGCCATGAGCAGCCGTCCTGCCAGCCACAGCAGAAACATCGCCAGCAACAGCACCCCCCTCAGCGGCATCCTGTCTGTCCAGTTAGGCAGGGCCGTGAGGAGAAATCCTGCGATCAACGCCGGCAAATACCCGAACAACATCTCATGGACATGCCATTCACGTGGCGGATAGAGAAAGTCCGCTGACACCTTGCCTACGAACAAGGCAACCCAGGCAAGGATGGCCAAACCGGTAAACAATGATGCACCGAGGAAGAACGGTCGAAATCCGTACGACAAGAATGCCGGCCCGGCATAGCGGGGGAAAGTTGGTTCATCGTTGTCTTGTTGTTCCGCTGCGGCCGGTTGGCCAGCCATCTGGATCTCTTTCGATGACATAGAGCTTGATTCTCGTGTGTGGGTCAGAGGCGTGTCAACCAAGGGCGAGCGTCAGATGGGCAGGCCGCCGGTCTCATGTCTGGCTGTCCAGGAATCGTTTGGAGGCTGGATAGGTACTCCAGAGCAGTCCGAGCGTGAGAGATGTCAACAACGCCGTGAGGCATTTCGGCTTCTCATCCGTTTTGGCTATGGAATCTTGCGCCCGCAAACGTGTCCACTGTTCGTGCAGGGCGGTGCGCTGCCTCACAACCAAGGCTTTCACTTTCTCGATCCAGAATCTAGGGTCTTCGGGGTCCGCCACGTACTGCCCCTGGCCTCGGCCGAAGTGGGCGATAGCCAGATACCGGATGATCACGTCTTGGACCAGCAGATCCAGATAGTCATTCGACCACATGACCGGGGTCTGCTGGTGGTCTGCCTGCCGCTCCGCCCAGGCTTCTCCTCCGAAAAAACCGAGGACGCCTCCGACTACGGCCCCAGCGACTGTGAACAAACCCATACTGACTCCGCCCGTTGCCGCATCGAGATGAAGTCCGGCATAGGCCCCGCTGGTTAAGGCTCCACCTATCCCCCCGATAGCCGTCCCGCTCAGAGTGGCTTCGCCCCAATTCTGCCCGCCTCGTTGCACTTCGACGTGTTCCATTCTGGCCTGAATCACGCCGATCGCATCCCCTTCCAGGCCGTGCAAGGCAATAACCGCTTTCGTCGTTGCCCCAACTTCGTTCACCAAGTCTTTCAAGAGGCCATCGACGGCCTGTTGTTTCTGCGCCTCCATCGACGAGCCATCGCCCTTGGTCATCATCCGGGATTTTGCGGCGCGCGACAGTAGCAGAGCCCATTGCTCCATTGCTGCATGGAATACGGCCAGATTCGCCTTCTGCCACACAGCAAACAATCGTGTCATAAGCTGACGGTCATTCGGGGGAAGCAGCGATTGAATGGTCTCGAACAGAATTCCTTCCTGGACCCAGCAGCGGCTGAACGCATCGAGACTGTGCACGCCCCTGACGAAGCCATACTGGGCGAAGTAGTCCTTCCAGGGTTGTTCCAGACGTTCCTGATCTTGGCGGTCTTTGGGAGGGCCGGTTTGGTTCAGCAGGACGATGACGGGCTTGCCGATCCATTCGAGCAACTGTAGTTCCGGCGCGATATACCCTGCCATGCTTGGCTCTTCGGCCGCATTCACGAGATAGAGGACGACGTCCGCCTCTTGCTGGACGTTCAACACCGCTTGTTGGGCACACCAGGAAGGCCGATCACGAAACCGATCCCACACCTCCGTCAGAATCCGAACGATCGGGTTCTTGGCCCCCTGTAACCGCGAAAGGATCTTTTGACAGTTGGGAAAACCGGGCGTGTCCCATAACTGCAAAGACTCTCCGGCCTCCGTTTCCAATACGGTGTATTTTTGATTCTCGATCGTGACATGGGCTCGATCGGCGACGAGGCCGATATCCTTTCGGAGCAGCGTTCTAGCCAGAGTGGTCTTCCCGGTATTCGTATGGGAAATCAAGGAGAGAGCGATCTGCGATTTCTCGACACTCATTGTGTTCCTCGAAAATCACCGGGCCACAAACAATCGGGCACGGCTTGCAGTTCCCCATCCGGCAGTCCGGAAGGGTCTCGGTATTTCAGAGCCTGGAGTCCGCACTCTTTCGCCAACGTAATCCAGGCCTGGCACCTTTCTCTCAGCCGCTTCTCATGGTCGATCTGCGCATAGGCTTCGCAATCCAATAGGACCAGCAGCATATTCGGTCGGCCTCTGCCTCGGATCGTGGTCTTCAGCTCCTCCAAAAATTCGCTGTGCGCTTCCTCGGGAGCCTGGGCCACGTTGAACAGGACCACGGCACAGAGACCTCGATCGGGATCGGTCGGAAAGTGTGGAGGGGGTTCGCCGTACTGAACTGAGTTCCCCATGTGGATATCCGCCAGAACACCGAAGGCGTCGCTGAGGAATGCCAGAAGCCGATCATCGGCCTCCTTCAGGCGATGGCTATAGGCAAACACCTCCACAAGCAGGCCTTTTCCTCGGTAGGGATTCAGTAGGCGCCGGAAATACGGTTCGTTGCTCGGTAACTGTATATCGGCGGCCAGACGAGCCTTACGCGTCCAGGCAGCCGCAGCCAGCAGAGTTCTCGGCAGCACAACGAACAAGCCCGTCGTCATCGCCCAGAAATGAATCCAGATCGCCGCATTGGCCCTGGCTGTACCTTGCAGATCAGCGATGGCTTCCACGCCGGGCACCGGGGTCCCCAAGAACCAGCTCGCCGGCGCGAAGAGGATGGAGAGAAAGGTGTGGACTCCCTCAGCCTCCATGAACGTGCTGTCCCATCCCGCCTTGTACAGAAAACTGAAACCGCGCAGATAGAGACCGGCTATCACACCGATCGCCAACGCGGCCGCAGCCACGTGGAGCAGGCTGCGGGCATGGGTGATCAACAATTCGCGGGCGCTGTGGAGCAGGTGTGCGGCGTACGTTGCAAGGGATGCTGCAATCCATTGCTGTTCGTCGGAACTCTGTGCGCGATCAAACCGAAGTCGGCTGAGCCGTCCCTTCACGCTGAGTCCCAAGAACCATTCCACCAGCCCCGGCAGGCCCGGTTGCGACCGATCTCGTGACGGTCGAGGTACGATCGCGTTGTAGAGCAACCCGACATAGGCGACCGCATTCCAGATGAGGAGGGTGAGGAGAGAAAAATTCAGGAGGTTGATCTGGCCCGCAGGACCTATCGGGTCGGCAAGGAAGCCTCCTACTAAGGCACAGCCGATGAGCAGCGTGACCGGCGTCTTGATTCGCAGAACGGCGAACGCCGAAGTGAGCGCAGGATGTTTCTGAGTCAGCCGATCGGAGATGTGTTCAGCCCGCTCAATGACCCAAGCTTCCCCAGCGCGGACAGCATCTTCCGTAGCCGCGTCACCGTTAGGACCGGACCTTCCATGACGAGGCAATTCCCGCTCGTACCGCAAAATAAACTTGTGGTCCGGATCATGTTCTTCACAGGCCTGAACCAGGAGCACCTTGGCAAGTTGGGCAAGTGTCATCGATGGTCAGCTACGCGCTCGCGGTTCACAATGGATGTTCTCCTTCGTGCCATGATTTGGAGCATTATCGGGGCCGTAAGCGATTCCGTCAATGACAGGTTCGTGGCTCTTTCATTCCGTGTCATGCAAGGTTGGGTCTTTATTCCTAGACCTGTATCGTTTTGTCTCATCGGGCGTATCACTATAGATACGTTCGGCACTGAATCCATGCGACGGTAGCCGGCGATTAGACCTCAGGAAGCAACCTAAATCGCACCTCTCAAGCATCTTCGGCGGCGTAACGGACCAATGTCCTCTTTGGCATCATCATTGCGTATGGAAACCAGTAAATCATGAGGACGAGCAGAGCTGCTCGACTGAATACCAAGGAGGAACTCCCATGAAATGCGCGAGATGCAGTGGGTTAATGGTCAGGGATCATATGCTGGACATGCAAGAAAGCTATGTGCCGATGTGGATGAGCGGCCTGCGATGTGTGGCATGCGGCAATATCGAAGATCCCTTGATCCATCATCATCGGATGGTTCAGCACACGAGGAGAGTGAGACGGCTTACGACACATCTTGCAAGAACAGCGATTCGACCGGCAGTGGCAGCATAATAATATGTAGTGCTGCAAGACTGCGTGGGTCACAGTCCGGAATGTGCTTCTTCTTCGAGGTGCCTCTCGTTCCGTAGGTATGTGCGTACCGCCCTCCTAGACGTACCACTGCAACAACGTGATGGCGGTCGCGTCTTGCGACGGTGCATAGACTTCGCCAACGAAGCCTGTCGGGATTACACTCCACTGCGAGAGTCTGCGTCGAGGCAGAAACAAGGAACCAAGACGTGCGATCAACCGCCGAGTGATCCCGTCATACCGCCGCATCCCCAGTCGAATACCCGCCCACGATCTGTGAATCCTACCCTCTCGTGACCATCTCCCGATACATTCTCTTCTACCGCACTACAACATCGTTTCAATGTCGACAGGACAGACAACGAAAAGGTTCTCGGAGACTTCTCTTTTTCTCCGCAGAGTGCTGATCGTATCCAATTAGATTCAGATATTGAATCCAATTCGATACGCCGAAATGCTGATAAGTAACGATGGGTCTCTACTATTATGCTATTCCCATCAGGAATTGCCCAAACGGTGACATTTCATTGCTGGCATGCGGTTTGCTGAGGTGATTGGCGATCGAACCGGCAAGGCACAACCATCAAAATGGCTGCAAATAATTGCGGTCCCTAATTATTAGTCGTTGACTTTTGAGAATTGCTGGCATTATAAGCGCCGTGCACCATGGACATGGTAATACATAGGTATTTACAATTAATGCACTTGCGCCAAGCAGATCCGGAGAGTGCAGATAAGCGCCACGGTTCCTTCTCTTAAATTACAAGGAGGCATTAATGAAGAGGTACGTTACTAGTTTAGGGGCTGCTCTCTGCCTTGCGGCAGGTGTAGCTGGTTGTTCTGGAGACGATCCTGCGCCGCCTGCAGCTAACCCGTTTCCGCCGCTGCCGACGGCCAATACGACGTATTTTGATGTGACGGACGAGGCCGCACGCTGGTTCGATACCCGCAACACCATCGCTGGCACCAACTCACTTGCGGTTGTTCCGCCTGGCCGAAAGATTCGGTTCCTGCAAACGCGGTCGTTCGCCGGTCCGTCTCGGGTCGAGAGCTTTCACACCGTCACGAGTCTGATCTTCCCAGGCACGTCACAGCCCTCCGAGCGAATTGATCAGCCGACCGCGAATAAAGACGACCATGAAGTGACCTTAACCACGCCGGGCCTGCACGTGTTTGTGTGCAAAGTCCATCCCTACATGTTGGCAGGCGTGATCGTGGATGATCCCGCGACTGATGGAGTAGACATCGGCAACACGCTTCATTTGGTCGGCGTCACAGATCCAGCTAATGCGGGAACCGCGCTTCCCAGTAATTCGAACATTGGCCTCAGGTTATTGCGTGCGTTCTTCGTCGTGACCAGTCCATCGAATTGGAAAGACTATACCAAGGTTGGAGAACAGTATCAGCCAACCTATCCCGCCGTGCCCGTCCGCGTTGCGGATGCGAACGGGACCGAGGCTGTCGTTCCAGATCTCAATGCGGCCCTCCAGGCCACGTTTGATATAAATGATGTCATTCCGGCAGTGCAGAATCCCACTATCGATGGAGTCGGTGAAGTCTGGGTCGACACTCAGTATGAAGAGAGCGCCGGCAAGGGCCCAGCTTATCCCAGCACAATGACCGTGGTCGATGTGGAAGGGACGGATAAATGGAAGGTGAAGCGAAAAATCGCATTGCCTGTTCAGAAGATGAATAACGCCCACAACATGTGGGCGAGTCACGATCAGAAGCAAATCTATAATACAGAATGGCATGGCAAGAGCATCTACTCAATCGACAGCACGACTGGGGCTCTCTTAAAAGAAATCGTGATCGGCGAAGATCCGGCCCACGTGATGACGAGGGTGGATACGGAGCAGGTGCACGTGACATTGAACGGTGAAGATGCGGTGGTCGAACTGAACAAGGCGGCGAATGGGGATATTACCATCAACCCAGCACGTCCAGGGGGGAAGGGCAGGATTCTGATGCAAGCCCCTGGCGCTGCACAGACCCAGCCGCACGCGCATTGGATGGGGCATGACGGCAAAACCATGGCCACCCCCAACTCCAATTCGAATGATTCGACGCTCTTTGATTTCGTCCTAGACGTTATCAAGAGCAAGCCTGCAACCGGCCCCCTGCCGATCGCAGCCGCGATGAACCCCACCTCGACGAAGTACTATGTCTCCAACTACTTGGGACACAGCACGTCCGTCATCGACATGACAACCGGGAACAAGATCAAAGACATCCCGCTCCTGCTGAATGGCAACTATGATCCAATCACCGGTGACATCACTGGGCCGGTCGGTGGGTTGCCGATTCAGACTCCGGTCAGCCCAGATGGGAAGTTTGTGATCACCGGGAATACCTTGACTGGTACGATCACCATCATTCGAACCAGCGACGATACCTTGGTGGCGATGGTTCCCTGTGATCCAGGTTGCCATGGTGTAAACTTTGGCGCCAAAAAAGGTGGCGGATACTATGCCTATGTCACCAGCAAGTTCTCCAACCGGTTGATCGTGCTGGACTACGATCCAGACAACAACGGCATACTAGGGGATAACAATCTGCCACCCACCATTGCTGGCTGGGTCGTGCTAGCTGACGCTAACGCTCCGATAGATGACCCAGGTGGGATCAGCGGAAACCCTGGCATGGGTGGCCAGGGCGTACTGCCTGTACCCAATGTCTATAATGGCTGGGTGCAGAAGCTGCCGACAGAATTTAAGAACCAGCTCACAGCAACGCAGCAAAATCCGGTCCCTTAGAATCTGCGTTTCGCATAGCTGTATCGTAGCGGGCCCGGTGCGGTGGGACTACACCACCGCACCGGGCCTAATGCGATACCCACTCCAACGAGGTCATAGATGTACAACGATCGATCTTTTCGCAAGACTATGGAGATCCATTGACCACCGCCAACACTCGTCGCCCGTATCGTTCCGCTTTCATCTCACCGATGCCTGGAATCTCTAGCAGAGCCGCCGGCGTCCCAGGCTTATAGCCAGCAATGGCCTTCAGCGTTTTATCGTGAAAAATGAGGAACGGCGCCACGCCTTCTTCCTCTGCCAATTCAGCGCGGAGTTGTCTGAGCCGTTCAACCAGTTGTCGATCCGGCGGCGATGGGTGAAAGAAGCCCGCTAAGGCAGTGTTCGCGTGACACAGCTTCTGCACCGATCCAGCGGGCCGTTGGTTTTCTACCTGTTCCAACGTTACCGCGCAGATCCCTTGCAGTACCTCTCGACCTTTGGGCGTCACATTGAGCGTGAGATACTCCGTGCCTTCGACCTGAAGATATCCGGAGTGGATAAGGGCTTTCACTCGCGCGACGACAGCTGGTTTCGTCTGCGTACGACAGATTCCGTAGGTCGGGCAATCCTCCGCGCCGAAAGCCAGCAGCGCTTTCGAGCGGCTTCCACGAAGGATGTCGACGACTCGATTCAGGCCGAACCGTCCCATACACCAGGAGACCGTGTCCAAAACTTCTCGTGCGGAAACGACCATCTGCTGAGAGACCGTCCGGTTCGGCTGTCGCACCGGCGCAACGCAGCGATCGCACAGGCCGCAAGGACCCAACGCCAGCTCGGCGGCGTCGCTGAAGTACTCAAGAATCGCGAGCTGCCGACAGGTCGACGTCGAGACATACCCCAACATGTCTTGAAGAAGCGTCTTCATTCGTCCAGCACGATCGGTGCCCTCAGGATCCTTTGATGCCTGCTCGATAAAGTATTCCTGCGTGGCCACATCACGTTCATGGAACAGCAACGCGCACGCAGCGGATCGTCCATCGCGACCGGCACGTCCCACTTCCTGGTAATAAGCCTCTAGACTTCCTGGAATGTCAAAATGGACGACCAAGCGGACGTCCGACTTGTCGATGCCCATGCCGAAGGCATTTGTCGCGGCCAGGATTCGCACCGTTCCTCGGCGAAACTCTTCATGGACCATCCGTCGTTCTTCATCTGAAAGACCCGCATGGTAATAGCCGACCGAGGGGTGAGACTGTCCCAACCATGCAGCCACCTCCTCCACGGCTCGGCGAGTGGCGCAATAGACGAGGATCGTCCCCTTCTCTGTCTCACGAACCAAGCGTCCCAGCATCGACAGCTTGTCCTGGCGAGACTGAGAGAGATGAACGGAGAGGGCTAGGTTGGCCCGACGAAACCCTGCAACGAGTCGAAAGGGATCGCGAAGTGATAGTCGCTGGCACAGATCCGTTTGCACACGAGCGGTGGCCGTGGCCGTCAGCGCCAGGCACGGTGGATTCGTAAGTTCCTGACGCAAGCGGCCGATTTTGAGAAAATCCGGCCTGAAGTCATGCCCCCACTGGGAAATACAGTGCGCTTCGTCCACAACCAGCAGCGACACCCAGAGAGAACGCAAAAGCTGGAGAAATCCCTCATGTTGCATCCGTTCCGGCGCCAGGTAGAGGAGCTGAACTCGACGGTGATGGAGATCCTGCATCACCTGGTTCTTTTCCAATCCAGTGAGACCGGAGTGAAATGCCGCCGCCGCAACCTTCCGCTGCTTCATGGCCGACACTTGGTCCTGCATCAAGGCGATAAGCGGAGAGATCACCAGCGTGAGCCCGGGTAACAGCGTCGCCGGTAATTGATAACAGAGCGATTTCCCCTGTCCCGTCGGCATGACCGCCATGGCATCACGCCCCCCCAACACGGCGCGAATGACGTCCTCCTGGCCGGGGCGAAACGTTGCAAACCCAAATCGCTCTTTGAGCTGTCGAGTCAGTGAATCCACGAGGAGGCAAATCGGAATGATGGAGTGGTAGTACTGGTCAACGTGAACGAAGTATAGACGACGGCCGGCGAGCAAGTCGAGCGACCCAAAAGCGCACAATTGGCGCTCAAGTCATTTACATCAATTGGCAGGTTGTAACGCCCTCGGACGAAGTCGTACGCGGGCAGATGGCGGCAGCGATTGGAACCGGAGGGCTTCATCGCAACAGCGGTTACGCTGCCAGGGAACCGGATGGAGCAGCCTGGTCCGCCCTCCGGTCCCGTACGGTGAGTCGCTCGCCATTCGGCTGATACGCGCTCACCTTGCGCAGAATCATGCTTCTCAAGTCTTCATCATCAAGATGAGAGAGCGCCTCTCGCACTCCGGCAGCATCTCCGTCCTGCGCGAGATGGGCGGCGATTCCAATAAGCGGCAAGGTTCCGGCATCGCCCATCGCCTTGGCGATCTCGATGGCGCCGAATCGATCCCCGGCTTTGACAAAGACTTGAGGAAGCTCAAGGTAGAAGTGACTCGCCAAGAGGGACGGATCCGGGCACGAGACAATCGTGTCCTTGACGGACTGCACGTTTCCTCGCTCAGATTCGATAAAGAGCATCATTTGCCAGGCATCTCTGAGGTACCGCCTATCGACCACTCCGCTGACAGTTTCTCGCGCTCCGACGATGTCGCCCGCCAAAGCTTGCCGAATCGCCTGGTCCTTCAACTGTTCATCCGTCGATGTTTGAGTCGTCATCATCGTTTGCCTCCTCCCTTCAGTCTGTTGAAGCATTCAATTGGAATTTCAAACGTCTATTCCGGAATGTAGCGATGAACGCCGTTCTTGTCGACTTTTTCTGACCAATTGGACAAACCCATCAACTGTACTACCGGGATGATAACTTCATCGACACGTCTGTGTTTTGCGCATCGAGCGTTTTCTTTGAAAAACACTGCAGAAATGGCACACGCAGATTCGTCACGCGCCTCAAAATAACCATTGGTCAGAGCGCCGGTTGACCGCAGTTTCGGGTGGGCGTAACATCAAGGTGTCACAATTCTAATCATCTCCGTGGGAGGATGCCTGGTGGAAAATCAAGTCGAAGACCAGCCGGTCCTCAATCATATTCAGCGCCTAGTCGCAGAAGAACACCGGTTGCACGAAAAAAAGGCACACCCTAAAGCTGATCGGAAGCGGCTCTTACAAGTCCAGATCGAACTCGATCAATGCTGGGACCTCTTGCGCCAGCGTCGTGCCCTCCGTGAGGTCGGGCTTAACCCGGACGACGCAGAAGTTCGCCCGCCAGAGATTGTCGAGAATTATGAGGAGTAGGAATTGAGACGGAGTGAGCACCGGAGTAAGCAAGCTGGACCGACACCTGCCACGTAATGGGTTCTGGCGTCGGTTTATATCCCGAAATTCAGAAAGAGTGTATTGAAGGAGGACCATGGCTAGGCTCAAATCCGATGACCTGAAGAGTTTTCTTGAGCTCCCGTACGACGAACTTGAAGAAATGAATCTCAAGGCGTCGCAGCGCGCTGCGACGGCCGGGGCTAAAGAGCTGGAACAGGAATATACCGCGTGGCTTAGGAAGGAAACGCACATCAAGGCCGTGACGCTGTGCTTCTCCGATATTGAAGGCCGCCTTCACATGCTCGACTACGACAAGAAGTTCCTGCTGGAGTCACTGGGAAATCTTACCTTTGACGGATCGTCCATTCGCGGGTTTACCCCGCAACATGAGTCGGACCTGCGGCTTGAAGTTGACTGGTCCTCCATCCGCTATTTCCCGGCCGACGTGATCGGAGCAGGGAAAGTGACCTTCTTTGCGTCGGTTCTAAACAGTGATCGCACGCCCTATTACAGCGACTTCCGCAGCATGCTGAAGACGTATACGAAGAAGCTCAAGAAAGAGCATGGGCTGACCGCCTATGCGGCCAGCGAGATCGAAGGATTCCTTGTGGACGGGCAGAACGCCGAACAACGCTTCGGCGAGGACGGGTTTAGGCTCATTTCAACGGGCGGGTACTATCACTCGCTCCCTCTGGACACGCTTCGCCAGTTCATCGATAAGTCGGCGGAGGCACAGCGCGCACTGGGCTTCAAGAATGAAAAAGATCATCCGGAGGTTGCGCCCTCGCAGTTCGAGATGAACTTTTCCTATGCGGATGCAGTTCGTGCAGCGGACAACGTGCAGCTGTACAAACTGATCTGTCGCCAAGTGGCTCGATCCATGGGGCACACGGCCACGTTCCTTCCCAAGCCGTTCGTGGGGATCAACGGCTCCGGCATGCACACCAACTTCTCGTTGAGCAAGAATGGGAAGAACATCTTCTACGATGCAAAGGGGAAAGACGGCCTTTCCGAGGTGGCGTGGGGCTTTCTTCTCAAACTCCTGAATCATGCCTCCGAGATTTGCCTCGTATTCAACCCGTCGGTTAATGCGTATCGCCGTCTAGATCCGCATTTTGAAGCACCGAACCAGATCAAGGTTTCGGCGATCGATCGCGGGGCTATGATCCGCATACCGATGGCCAACGAAAAGACAGCGCGCATCGAACTGCGTTCGGTCGCTCCCGATGCCAACCCCTACCTTGTGTTGTACACGATGCTCAAGACCGGTTTTGAGGGAGAACGTCTGGAACACAACGAGACGACGCGCGACCGAGTGCGATTCCTTCCGAGTAATATCAATGACGCGATTGGGCTGTTCAGCGCGTCGAAGTTTGTCTCCGGAATCCTCGGGGAGGAGAGCGCGAAAAAGTATGCGAGCTTCAAGCAATCGGCGGCCGACCGTTCCCCGAAAGAACTCGGCACGCGGGTGAAGGCTTCAGAGGTGCTCTTTCACCACGAAGTAACCAACCAAATGCTCTGGAACCAGTTCTAGTCAACGTTGGAACTCGTTCCAGGTGCCACAGATCGGACCTGAGCATGGGAAAAGCAACGAATTAGGGGTCGTTGTGACGGATATGGGACTGTCTACCAACAGTGGATGAGTTGTCAGGAAACGACTCGCTATTATCCTACCATGTGAGGCGTCACCCCTTCACAAAGACTCGCTGTCGTACAAAGCAACCGGTTTGCACTTCGTCGAATATGAACCCCGCCAAATCCGCGCGACTTCCATGGGACGCGATCGGTTTGACGCAGGTTCGATCATTGCACCTGTTTGACAGACCAACCGCTAACAACCCGTTTGCTTCATCGCCGCAATGATCGCAGCTGTCGCACAGCACACATCTGCGATCGAGATTTATCAGCTTGGTACCAGGAGGAGCATGAGCCGACGTTTCTTGAATCAAAGAGGCTTTCAAGTAAACAAACATGGCCGTGAAGCAGGTATCCTGAAGTCTAGGCACATACAGAAAGGAGTGTGACAGCCTTAACTCCTTGAGCTTTCTAGATGTTTTTCCGATCAAATTCCCCCAGCTTTTGTTTACGCACTTCACTTGCGCATATAAAATGTCCGGCTATACTTTCCCAATGCGCTCCTCTAAATACATCCTCTGGCAAGACGAGAACGGGTGGCGCGGCTACTTGGAGGGCTACCCGGAGTATGAAGTCCAAGGGGAGTCCTTCGAAGAACTCCAGGTTAAGCTGTGGCAACTGCACCAAGAACTCTCCAGCCACACACAAGAATGTGAGCAGGACCAATACCAGACCGGAGAGCACGACCGACATCACAGCCTCACTCCCACGATGTCCCGTCCCATGTCGGCTGCGTACATCAAGCGACGAGCCCGAGTCGAACAGGTCCTCTTCGCGATGATCAGTAATCGCTGACGACAACCGCCACTCGCTCTTGATTGGTTCCCACCGCCGACCTCGACAGCCTCCATGAATCGGCCACAGAATTGGATTCACGCGATTTCTTGACCGAAAGACAATCGTATGTTCGAATTTAGTACAGCTGAGAGTCTGGGTTCGCTTCAGTTAGCCCGAAAGGCTGCCCGATGAAGGTGGTCAAATACTTTTATCTCGACGATGAAAAGCAGTGGCTGAGCTATCTGCCGAACCTTCCTGAGCATTGGGTGCAAGGAGAAACCTTCGAAGCCCTACAAGTCAACCTGTACCGCCTGAACTTCGACCTGATGCTGCTAGAAGCTCTCCGGAAAGTGTTCTGAACGAGCGTGTAATCCGATGGCAAGGGTTCGTTGTTCGCTTCTATCCCAAACCGCCTCCTGATCGATCGTTATCGCTACGCTCTCATTCGACCATGACGCGTCATAGCGTCCCGGTGCGTTGCCGTTGCTTGACTTCCTCCATGCGAGTAATCTTCTCCATCTCCTGCATATCAGACAGAGAGATACCGTCGAACAAGCGAATGTGCTTGAGGTACCACAGCTTATTCGTGGAGGAGGATGACTGTTCCATGTGATCAACCATCTGTTGAGGGCCACAGTCTAAAGATTTCGACGGCAAAGATCCCTTTGTCGCATTGTTTTTTCGAGAAGGAACTGTAATACAACATACAGACAGGCGACATAACAGCAGAATCAGTACATGCCATGAGGCTTTTCTTCCGGTTCTTGCATAACTCATCACAATGTGACTGGGCTCACAGAATCTCAACCGCGAGTGGGTTATCGTGGAATCATGTGGAGAGGAGATACTTGCAGCGTACCTGAAGCGCGGCCGAACCTCGATCTGGTTTCACGCAGTCATACGAAGGGAGTCCAGTTTATGGAAACATCCCGTGGCGACGGACATCAGGGCGACACACCTCGTCCAATCCCCTTGAAGGCCATCATCGCACTTGTGATCGGACTGGCGATCGGGGCCTTCTTCTATTTCGATCTTGGGCGGTTCTTATCGTTGGACGCCCTGAAAGAGAATCGAGATCATCTCTTGGCGTTTACGGACGCCAACTATCTCGTCGCGGTCTGCATCTTCATTATTGGCTATGCGATCGTCACCGGCTTGTCGTTGCCGGGTGCGGTCATTCTCACGCTCGCCGGCGGGTTCGTCTTCGGTGCCGTCCTTGGCACGGTGTTCGTGAACCTCGGGGCAACGACCGGAGCCACCCTGGCGTTTCTCACCGCGCGATATTTGTTGCGGGACACC
>CABVRV010000082.1 GCA_902500755.1 uncultured Nitrospira sp. | reverse complement strand
CCGATACCACGAAATTACAAATCCATCGTGCATAACCCCCCAGGCTTCAGATCCTCCTTAACAACCCACAGGCGACTCCAAGCCTGCTTGGTTTGGCTATCTATACTCACGTTCGCCTTGTCTTCCAACGGTTTTTCACAAGTCTCGGCAGCCCAACCAGCCAAAGTGGCCCTCGATTTCAACGACGTCGATATCCCCGTCTTTGTACGATTTATTAGCGAGCTTACCGCGAAAAATTTCGTCCTGGATGAAACAATTAAGAAACAAGGGGGGAAAATCTCGGTCTTCTCTCCAAGCAAGGTTTCACCCGAACAGGCGTTCACCATGTTCGTGGCTGCATTAGAAGCCGCTCGGATGGCGGTGGTCCCAAAAGGGGGGAACCTTTACCAAATAGTCCCCATGGGTGATCTTCCGCCAGAGCGTGGCGTATTTGTCTACAAACTCAAACACGCCAATGCGACGGATCTGGCCGCCGTATTGACCAATCTGGTGGCGCGTTCACAAACCGTGGCTCAAGTAACCCCTGGGGTTCGACCTCCGATCAGACCGCTGACCGAATTTGAAGCGCCCGTCCAGGTGTTTGCCGATAAGGCAACCAACTCCATCGTCATCAGTTCGACCAAAGTCGCCTGGAACCACCTCCGGTCAGTAATTCATGATCTAGATATCCGGCGCAAACAGGTGTTTGTGGAGGCCGTCATCCTGGAGGTTCAGGTTGATCGGCTGCGACAAATCGGCACCGACCCAACTCAGGTTCTCGGTGCAGGTAAATCAGGATTTTTACAGGGGATCGGCGGATTTAACAGAGCGCCGGAAGAACTCGCCTCCGTGGCTCAGGCGATCAGTGGTGTCGCGGCTGGTGGGGCAACGGGTGGGGCCGTCACCGTTTTGAACACCGTCAACGTCCGTGCCTTTATGAACTTGCTGATGAACCTCACCGATACGAACGTCCTTTCTACGCCCCAGGTCCTCGCTGCAGACAATCAAAAGGCCAAGATCGTCGTGGGTGAAAATCGACCGTTCCCAACGGGGCAAGCCCAAGGCATCACTGGTGGAACGCTGGTCACTATCGAACGGAAAGACGTAGGAGTCACATTGGAGCTGACTCCGCAGGTCCTTGAAGATGACTTGATTCGTCTCGAGATCAAGCAGGAGATTACCGCCATCGCAGAAAATGTGGCTCAAACCATTGGATCCGGGACTGCAAGCATCCCGGTCGGCCCCACAACCACGAAGCGATCGATGGAAACAACCACAGTTGCTCAAGATAAACAGACCCTCGTGGTCGGAGGCTT
The DNA here is from genome assembly GCA_902500755.1 of uncultured Nitrospira sp. Taxonomy (GTDB): domain Bacteria; phylum Nitrospirota; class Nitrospiria; order Nitrospirales; family Nitrospiraceae; genus Nitrospira_D. Next base: position 13,811 of record CABVRV010000082.1, on the reverse strand, counting down.
AGTGCGCGATAATATCACCCTCAGCGAGAGAAAGATTCCTCTTTTAGGAGACATTCCGTGGCTTGGATGGCTATTCAAGTCTCAGTCTCGTCAGATTGAGAAGTTGAACCTCCTTGTGTTTCTCACTCCGCATCTCGTTCGGGACGATGCCGATATGATCGAGTTGAACGCCAGAAAAGCAAGAGATGTCAATTCACTACAGCGTGACAATCGCATCGAGGAACCGACAAAACTCAAACAGGATGTGCTCGAGCGATTAGAACTCCCCTCGACCGTTCCTCATTCTTCATCGGACGAAACCATCATCAAGCCGTAAGGCAAATGATCGTCGCCTCGCAGCTGGCATACCAAAACGTTTCTTCAGGAACCCCCTCAACTACAGACTCCCGAAATACCGTTCAGAAACACCCACCGCCTCTGATTTTCATGCATCATTCATCAAACTGACAAGATTGGCATGCCACAGGCCCCTCCTCTGAGGAATGGCCCTGTGCCCGTCACCTGTATACACTGCGGGTCCATGGAGGACCTAAGAATGACAGGTGCAACGGTGAACTGGCGGATCCATCCCCGGCGTGCGGTTGCATATCCAGTAATATTTGGAGGTGCCCCGTTTGTAGGTGAAGGGGTGGTCTCTAATCTTTCCCTTTCCGGCTGCTCTGTCACCTGTGAGCGGACAGTCCTCACCGGAAGTTATGTGAAGCTGAGCGTCCTGCTGCCTGATCCCACGTCTTCTCTATTCATCGAGTTGGCGAAAATCCGCTGGGTTCGAAAACACACGTTCGGCGTTGAGTTTATTCGCCTACCGACCATTACTCGTTGCCGATTGGATCGAGTGGTGTCTCAGCGACTGATTCACGAGTTCGAGCTCACTCCAGCATTGATCTGAAGATAAAGTGATTCCTCGGATGGGCGAAGGGGCCAAAGGAGTCGAGGCGTGTTTGAGCGGGAGACGAAAACTGTGGCTGCCGACTAGACGTTAAACCTAAAATACACGATATCCGCTTCTTTGATGACGTAATCCTTACCTTCCAGCCGGAATAGCCCTCTCTCCTTTACCTTAGCCTCCGATCCACAAACCAGCAGATCTTTGTAGGGATAGACCTCGGCGCGGATGAAGCCTCGCTCCATATCGGAATGAATCTTGCCCGCTGCTTGGGGCGCCTTCATACCTTTCGGAATCGGCCAGGCACGGGATTCGGTCTCTCCGGCGGTAAAGAAGGTGATCAGGTCCAGTAGGGTATAGGCTTCGCGCGTGAGTCTGACCAGTCCCGATTCAGTCAGCCCCACTTCCTTAAGAAAATCCGCTCGCTCGCTTTCCGGCAACGACGACAGTTCCGCTTCGAACTGGCCACAGATCGTGACAACCCGAGCGCCGCGCTTCGCGGCGAACTCGCGTACGGTCTGAACCATGGCTTCATCGGCATTTGCTCCCTCGGACACGTTCGCGACAAAGAGCACCGGCTTGGCGGAAAGCAACTGACATTCATTGAGAATCACCCATTCTTCCGGAGAGTACTCTCGATTGCCCAGCCACTCGCCCTTGTCGAGCATTCCAATGAGCTTGCCAACAAACTCGACTTCGAATGCGGCTTTCTTGTCGCCGGCCCGAACCTTCTTTTCAGTTTTCTGCTTCCGCCGATCGAGCGTCTCCAGATCGGACAGCATGAGTTCTGTTTCGATCACGCCGATGTCACGGAGCGGGTCGATCCCGCCGCTGACATGCACAACATCCGTTCCCTGAAAACAGCGCACCACGTGCAGCAACGCATCTACCTCTCGGATGTGGCCGAGAAATTGATTGCCGAGCCCTTCCCCTTTGCTGGCTCCTTCGACAAGCCCGGCGATATCTCGCACTTCCAGGGTGCTGTAGGTGTTTTTTTTCGAGGTAAAGATTTCAGTCAGTTTGACCAGACGAGGGTCCGGAACCAGGGCAATGCCCGTATTCGGATCGACGGTCGCGAACGGATAGTTGGCCGCCAAGGCACCGCCGCCGGTCAACGCATTGAAAACCGTCGTCTTACCGACGTTCGGGAGACCGATCATGCCGCAACAAAGACCCATTACTTTGTATTTTCTCCTTCTCCAACCGCCTTTTCTCTAACATTAAACTGATTCATGGCCGCTTCTGGTCCTCGATGAATCAGGCATTCTAGTGCATCGACTGCCCGTTCCAGACAGGGATCAAAGACGGTCATCTCGTCCTTCGTAACCGCCTCTAGGACATAGTCAGCCGAATCCTGGCCCGGCGCGGGTCGGCCGACTCCAATCTTCAGCCTTACAAATTGCGGAGTCCGAAGGGCCTCGATGATCGATTTGATTCCGTTATGCCCCCCGTCGCCACCGGCCAACTTGATCCGTAGCCGTCCAAGCTCCAAGTCCAAGTCGTCATGTATCACAATAAGTTCATTTGTGGTAAGCGAGAATTCGCGCAGGAGGCCTTTCAGCGGAGGGCCGGTGACATTCATCCAATCGAGCAGGCCGGCCAGCTCAACCAATTCTCTTCCTAATCGCCCGGTCCCTCGTAGAGCGGTCCCACGCGGTGAGAGTCGGATCGACCATCGAGCGGCGGCCCGCTCGATGGCCCACATACCGACATTGTGGCGGGTCTGGGCGTAGGCTTTACCTGGATTGCCCAGTCCAACAAGAAGATGCAATGTTACTTCTTCTTTTCGGCTTCTTTCTTCTCGGCCTTGGGAGCAGCTGCAGCTTCCTTCTTCTCGCCGCCCTTCGCCTCACCGGCCGGTGCGGCCGCACCGGCTTTGGCTGCTTCGGCACCACCCTCAGCCCCGGCTTCCTTGCCCTTGGCTACAACTTCCGGCTCGCCTGCCGCCGCCGCACCGCTGGTGAGCAAGGCTTCAAGCTTGGCATCCGACATCGGCGCAGCCACGCTGACGACCATTTGGTCGGGCTCGTCCAAGAAACGGATGCCTTCACGCGCACCGATTTCCTTCACATGGATACCGCTGCCGATGGTCAAAGAGGAGGCGTCTACCTCGATCTGGTCAGGCAGGGCGGCGGGAAGACATTCAACATGCACTTCGCGCATGTTGTGGTGCAGAACACCACCTTCCTTGACGCCGGCAGGAATGCTGCCGACGACTTTGATCGGCACTTTCACCCGAATTGGCTGCGTCATGGAAATTTCAAAGAGATCCGCGTGCAGCAAAGCCCCGGTCACCGGGTCTACTTGATAGTCGCGCAAGAGAGCCGTACGATTCGGCTTAGATTTCCCCCCTTCAACAGTGAGTGAAATCAGTGCGGTGCTGCCCGCGTGTGACTTGAGGATCTTGACTAAATGGTCGGGATTGAGGGTCAACAAGAGACATTCTCCTTGTCCGTAGAGCACCGATGGGATTTTCCCCGCTCGTCGCATAGACCGGGCGGCCCCTTTTCCTGCTTGTTCTCTCACTGCCACTGTCAAATCGAATTTCATGATCTCCCTCCGTCTTCTCGACTTCTGGCGCGATGCCCCATATGGACAGGCCTAGGCAAATAATGAACTCACGGACTCATCTTCATGAATGCGTCTGATGGCTTCGCCCAGCAGCGGCGCGACCGACAATTGATGCAGCTTTGGACAGACCAATTCTTTTCCTCGTAAAGGAATCGTGTTGGTAATAACCACTTGGGACAGACACGACGCCTGCAATCGTTCCAGAGCCGGGCCCGATAGTACCGCATGTGTGCAGGCCGTGATCACCTCTCTGGCTCCGTGATCGAGACAGGCCTGAGCCCCTTGAACAATCGTCCCTGCTGTATCGATCATGTCATCCAGGAGCAACACGCTTTTCCCCTGGACGTCGCCGATGATATTCATGATTTGGGCTTGGTTTGGGCCTTCGCGCCGTTTATCAATGATCGCTAGGTTTGCTTGCAGACGCTTGGCAAATGCCCTCGCCCGCTCCACACCACCCGCGTCGGGCGAGACGACGACCAAGTCAGCGATTTGTTTTTTCACAATATAGTCCAGCAGGACGGGAAGCGCATACAAGTGGTCGACCGGTACATTAAAAAACCCTTGGATCTGTCCGGCATGAAGATCCATCGACAACACACGATCAGCGCCGGCGGTGGTGATCAAATCTGCTACCAACTTCGCAGTGATCGGAACTCGGGGTTGATCTTTTCGGTCCTGACGAGCATATCCGAAATAAGGAACAACAGCGGTGATACGGTTGGCTGATGACCGTTTCAATGCATCGACGATGATCAACAACTCCATCAACGAATCGTTCACCGGCTGACAACAAGACTGCACGACGAAGACATCTGCGCCGCGCACGTTTTCATCGATTTTGACGCGGACCTCGCCGTCGCTGAAGGAAGAGACGGTCGCCTCACCCAATTTCTGTCCCAGGTAGGCGCAAATCTCATGGGCAAGCGCAAGGTTCGCGTTACCCGAGAAAATTTTCAGCTCTCTGTTCATTGAAGACTTCCGTGAACCGCGCACTCGTCCTTCGTATAATGTGCTGGATTCTCTAGTCGCTGTTGCGCAGCGAGCAACGGTGGTGTCTCTGCCACATCCTTCGTTTGCTGCACAGGCTACTGGGAAAGCCAATCAAAGTTTGAAAATGTATCGGAAACTCTGGGCTCCTGTCAACAAACGACCGCCCGACATCTCGCCACCGATCCGCTATGAAGACGAGCAGGTTTTCGCGACGAAGACCTTGAGCGCCTTCTCGCTCAGAAAGGATGCCTGGGCGTGACGAGCGCTAGGCTCATCACGAAACACGCCAAATACGGTTGCTCCACTGCCGGAGAGTAACGCGACCTCAGCCCCCCTAGCTGTGAGCTGCTGTTTGATGTGACCCAGTAACGGATACGCCCTGAACACCGGCGTTTCAAAATCGTTTTCGGCTGCCTCCAATACCTGTTTCCAACTCAGATCAGGCTCGGTCTCCAGCGCCGCGTGGGAAAGGGACACAGGGACTACCTCTGTTCGAGTTTCGGAGAGCTGCTGATAGGCCCATTTTGTTTCGACCGGAAAGCTCGGATTGACCAACAGGATCCATCGACTCCCTGTCATTCGTACTGGCCTCACCTTTCCACCCCGACCGGCCACCGTCGCTGAAGGACCGAAAAAGAAGAACGGGACATCGCTTCCCAGCGGCTGCCCAACTTGGGCCATCTCCTCGGACGACCAACCAAGTTTCAGGATCCGATTCAGCCCCATGATCGTGGCAGCCGCATCACTGCTTCCTCCGCCAAGTCCGGCCCCCATCGGAATTCGCTTTGCGAGCGCGATGTCTACGCCCACGATTTGTTTGCTTCGCTCAAGAACCGCTGCCGCAGCGCGATACACCAGGTTCGAATGATCCGTTTTCAAGGATGGATCGTCGCAGCGTAAGGTGATGGCCGAATTCGTGTGGTTGACGGACATCGAGAGTTCGTCTTCCAGCCGTACGGTCTGCATCAGAGACCACAGGTTGTGATAGCCGTCAGATCGACGGTCGAGAATCCGGAGGACGAGATTGATCTTAGCGGGCGCGCGAACAGTAATCGAGGCAGATAGATCGCGTGCTTCAGGAGAAGGGCTAGTCACGACCTCCTTTTATAGCATACTTCTCCAATCGATACCGGAATGATCTGGTGTTGAGGCGGAGCATTCGGGCAGCCTTCTTCTTAACCCATTTTGATCGCTCAAGCGCCTTCAGCAACAGGTCTTTTTCGATGCCGTTGATCAGCCCTTCAAGATCCAATCCTTCGTCGGTCAGGTCCAGCGGCATAGCCGACTGTGGTGACTGCGTCGTAGGCCGATGGAGCCATCCACGCACGTCGGTGTCGGTGACCGGCCCCTCCGCGGAAAATGCAACGACACGTTCGATCAAATTCTCCAGCTCCCGAACGTTGCCGCGCCATTCATGCCCCAAGAGTACGTGCATGGCCTCAGTGCTCATCACGGGCTTGGGCCTCCCGCTCTCTTTCGAAAACCGTTCCAGAAAATGATTGACCAACAGCGGAATGTCTCCCGTTCGCATGCGTAACGGCGGGAGCCGAATGGGAATCACATCCAATCGATAATAGAGATCCTCGCGAAACGAACCGTCCGCAACAGCCTTTTCCAGATCTTTATTCGTCGCAGCGACGATGCGGACGTCCACCTTGATATCTTGACTGCCACCGACTCGTCGAAACTCGCGTTCTTGAATAACTCGCAGCAACTTTACTTGAATCGTCGGAGTGGTATCGCCGATCTCATCGAGAAAGACGGTTCCTCCGTTTGCAATCTCAAACAATCCTGCTTTATTGGAGATCGCCCCTGTGAAGGACCCTTTCATATGGCCGAACAACTCGCTTTCCAGCAGGGTTTCCGGCACCGCGCTGCAATTGACGGCCACAAACGGATGGCTGCTCCTGGCACTGTTGTAATGAATCGCGCGCGCGACTAGCTCTTTTCCCGTTCCACTTTCGCCGCAAATGAGCACGTTACTTTTTGAATCAGCGACTTTCCGCACCACGTCAAATACCTTCTGCATGGCCTCGCTTTGACCGACCAACTGCGCGAATGAAGATTGGCTCGCCATCTCACGCTTGAGCAACATATTTTCGGTCGTGAGACGTCGTTTTTCCAACGCGTTCCGAATAATCAACTGAACTTCGTCGACTTGGAACGGCTTCGTCAGATAGTCATAGGCCCCCTGTTTCATGGCCTCCACAGCCGAATCAGCGGTCGCAAAGGCCGTGATGATCAGCACGACGGTCTCCGGTGAGGCGGACTTCACCGCCTTGAGAACCTCCATGCCATCGATTTTTGGCATCCGCAGATCGGTGATCACCAAATCGAAGATTTCTTTGTGTACGAAGTCGATCGCCTCCTCGCCATCTGTGGCGCTGGTCACGGAATATCCCGCTCGCTTGAGCATGATGCTCAGGACTTCCCGTAAGCTTTGCTCGTCGTCAACGACTAGGATCTTTTCCACGGCTCCCTACCTTCATGCCACAGTCGTATCCCAGAATCTGCCGTGCGCGGGAGACAGACTCCAAACCTCGTGCCTTGACCTTCTTGACTTTCCACTTTGATCCACCCTCCGTGAAGATCCACGATACGGTGGACGGCGGCTAATCCCAACCCAGACCCTTTCTTTTTGGTGGTAAAGAAGGGAAGGAAGATTTTGTCGAGATTGTTCTTTGGGATGCCTTCGCCGGCATCATGGAACGAGACTTCAACCACATCAGCTTTTCGTCCCGCGATATCTACCTTTCGACACCCCGTAGTAATGGTCAGCTGTCCGCCGTTAGGCATCGCATCGAAGGCATTCACCGCCAGATTCCAGAACACCTGTTTCATTTGATCTTGATCAACTTGTGTCCACAATGCTTCGGCACAGGGAACCGCCCTAATAGAAATCCCCCTTCGGGTTCGTGCTTCATGTTGTACTAGATCAAGGGTCTCAGCAAGGACTTTGTTTAAATCGTACTCCGCTAGATTCAGAGCAGGCGGCCTTGCGTACTGCAGAAATTCGGTGATGATCGCGTCCAACCTCGTCGCTTCTCGAACCGCAATCTCCATCAATCGTTGACTGGTTTCATCGGCCTGTAGATCCTTCCGGAGCATTTGCATTGCGCCGGCCAGCGCGCCCAATGGATTTCGGATTTCGTGTGCCATGCCCGCCGACATTTCTCCGAGGCTGGCTAACCACTGTTTGCGCTTCATCTCTTCCTCCAGATCGCGTATTTGTGTGAGGTCCTTAAAGACTCCGACCAACCCTTTTTGCTCTCCTCGCTCGTGCAACGGCGCAAGCGTCATCCCGAGAATCAATCGATTGCCGTCCGATCGTTTACATTCGACATCAAATCGCATGTTGGCGGAGACATCCTGCGTCCGATCATCTTCTAACCGGCTAGGATGCCAATGAAACACCTCCCGCCAAGGACGGCCCTGGACTTGCTCGAACGTGTAGCCTGTAGCCTCCTGCGCTGCAGGATTGAATGAGGTAATCCGATCATGCTCATCTGTTGTAAACACCCCGCTGCTGATGCTGTGGACGATGTTTTCATGAAACGCCCGCAAGTGGCTCAATCCCAGCTCCTTTTCACGAAGCGATAGATCGGCCTGTCCCAGCTGATCTGCGAGCGCGCCGCTTAAAAACCCGACCACCAAAAATGCAAGGCTGTAGACACCAAACGCATGAAGCGTTTCAGCAGCGCTGAGTCGAGTGTGCGGCAACCATCCCCATACCTCCGCCAGCCCATAGAGCTGTACATTGGTGAGAATGCCGAGCAGGATGATGCACAGACTGGCGGTCAGCAGGCCCACACGCCGACGTGGAACGAGACTTGCCACCGTCACGCTGATGACGTACAACACCGCGAACGGACTTTCTATGCCACCCGTTCGTGCGATCAAAATCGTCTCGAGCAAGAAATCGACCACGATCTGAGCCCAAGCAAATTGGACAAGCATCTCGGGATCGGCCACCTTCCTGATCACGACCGCGTAGATGATGGTCACCGCATAGGTGAACACGATCAGGGCGTAGAAGGTCTCGACCCGCTCACCCTTGGTAACCTGGAAGGCGAGGGAGAGTCCCAGTAACAGGGTCACGATGACAACTCGCCACCCCATCAACCAATAGATTCTGGCTTTGATCTCCTCCACGACATGCGACTCCAGCTAGAAGCTAGGTTCGATCCGTTGTCACCGCTGCATAGACTTTCAGAGGTTCCATCGAGGGAAGTATGTCGAGGAAGCAGGCCGATGAATTTTGAATAGACGCAGGAATCACTACGAAATGGACGGCTTGGCCATTCTGGTCAAGAAGATCGCCAAGCCGCCTCTCAGACGTGAATCAACAACCGGCTACCCGATTGCGTTTGCCATTGTAAAGATGGGTAAATACATGGCCACGACAATGAATCCGACCGTCGTGCCCAAAAACACCATCATCATCGGCTCCAAGAGCGCGGTGAGATTCCCGACGGCCTCATCGACCTCGTCTTCGTAGAAATCGGCGATTTTCCCAAGCATCGTGTCCAACGCACCCGTCGACTCTCCGACCGAGATCATGTGCGTGACCATCTTGGGGAAGGTCCCGCTTTTGGCGAGCGGTTCAGAAATCGTTTTCCCTCCGCTGATGCTGACTTTGGCGTCAAGAAGCGCCCCTTCCACAACTTTGTTGCCGGAAGTTTTTGCGCAAATCGTCAAGGCTTCCAGTAGCGGAACGCCGCTCGCCAACAAAGTCCCCAGTGTTCTCGTGAACTTGGCGACTGACGCTTTCCTGATAAGGTCTCCAAAGATCGGCAGCTTCAACGCGAACTTATCAATCGCCAGCCTCCCTTGTGGAGTTCCATAATATTTCTTGATGCCCACGACCGAGCCCACGATCACACCCAGGATGATGTACCAGTTTCCTTGTACGAAGTTACTCATGTCGATGACAAGCTGCGTCGGCGCCGGCAACGCCATCTTTCCGCCCGACAATTCTTTAAACATCTTCTCGAAGACCGGGATGACCCAAATCATCAAGACCGTGATCACGATAGCCGCAATTCCTACGATAGAAGCGGGGTAGACCATCGCGCTCTTGATTTGCCCCTTGAGCTTCATCGCCTTTTCAATATGCTTGGAAAGTCGAGCAAGAATGGTATCGAGCAGCCCTCCTACTTCACCGGCGTGAACCATATTGACGTACAAGTCATCGAAGATTTTTGGATGTTTGCGGAGTGCATCCGAAAAGGTTGAGCCTCCCTCGACTTGGACTCGAATCTCACCCACAGATTTCCTTAATGCCGCGTTTTCCGATTGCGTGGAAAGAATTTCTAGACACTGAATCAGTGGTAGCCCGGCATTGATCATGGTGCCGAATTGTCTCGTAAATACGACCAGGTCTTTTTCACTCACACCGCTTCCAAAACTTAAGCTGAATCCGGCCTTGGCGGCCTTTTCTTCAAGACTGGTCACCACGACGCTTTGCTTGCGCAGCTGTTCAACGGCTTCATCGCGAGACTTGGCGACAAGCTCTCCCTTCTTCACCGCACCCGATTTACTCCGTCCAACGTATGCAAACGTAGCCATAGCTTTTCGTCCTGTTGTGGCTCGCCGAGCCGGTGATAGTGGATGACTAGAACTATGAAGGGAGTCTACTGGGGGGTCGAAAACCTGTCAAAAACTATTGCATTATTTACCATGTACTAGGTGAGCGGAGGGACCGCGTTCGCATCTCGATACCCCCGGTATAGATAATGAAACCCGGAGGCCAGGGTGAACCCAACCATGACTACAAGAAGCGGGGTCAGAACAGACAGGTCATGCCCCCGCCAAGCCAACAGGACGATCAGGACAACATAGGCTAGCTGAAACATGGTTGTTCCTTTTCCGAGGATCGTCGGCGTGACCCTAATTGGTGTGCTTGTGACGTGGGCTACTGCCGTGCCCAACAAGAGAATCAAGTCTCGGCTGACGACCAGGATGACCAGCCATGATGGGATCAGATGCAGCATCGCAAGCGAGATGAAACTTGAGGTCAGCAGCACCTTGTCAGCAAGGGGATCGAGCAAGGTGCCTAATCTCGTGCGCTGATTGAGTTTACGCGCCAGATGGCCGTCAATGGCATCCGTCAGCCCTGCCGCAAGAAGGATCACCAGTGCATACCCATATTCCCCATACGTCATGAAGCCGACATACACCGGGACCAAGAGGATGCGGAGAATCGTGAGACTATTGGGAATGTTCATACGGCGGGATTACACGAGTCTTCAACGTAATCTAGTTAAGGGTGGGAATCATAGTAATCGACGCTTGCCTTGTCAACGAGTTGCAGGTATCAGTAGTGACCTCATATAATACACTCGCCCTCGTCATTCACCGTTCTGCGAAGGAATGAGCAACTATGAGTACGCTGCCCCTGATGTTCAAGAAGGAAGGCTTGGTGGAGAAGCATCAGGTCGAAGGAGTGGATCCAAGTGACCGATATTTCAACCGCGCAATACTGGTGAATCGGACGACTGCAGGCTATTCGGCCAAGGTGATGTATGAAGCGCTCATCGTCGAAAGCCGCTCATACTCGACTATCGCCGCAGCAGTGAAGGAACTCGTGGAGAAGCTTCAGGAATCAGGATTCAGTCGCTTGAGGACACGGACCAATTTCAGAGGCACGCGGTACCTTGCTGAGAAAGAGACGTGGATCGACTACCCAGACCTCCCTTAACTGGAGCCGACAAACTCGCGATACACCAGATCGTGAATCATCGGTCGAAAGTCTCGAATCGCCTCGTTTTTTCTTGTCGGATGGACCCGATTCGAGAGAAGCACGACTTCTAATTCCTGTTCCGGATCAATCCAGATTGATGTGCCCGTATAGCCAAGGTGGCCAAACGATCGAGTGGAAAAATATTGCCCCGCCGATGACGGCCTCGACGGCGTGTCCCAACCAAGTGCCCAACTCGCTGCACCTGCCGAATCCTGTCGTCGAGTAAGTTCCCGAACAAGCCCCTGATCAAGAATGGCTGCTCGACCCAGATAGGCCTGCCTCCAGATACCTGTAAGAGCCAACACTGCGTCGACACTTCCGAATAACCCGGCATGACCGGCTTCACCGCCCAGTGCGGCCGCATTCTCATCATGAACTTCTCCACAGAGGAGTCGACCCCGCCATGAGTCAACCTCCGTCGGAGCGACACCTCCTCCATGCTGAGCCATCCTGTCTAGAAAGCCTTGTTTCCGCTCCTGCAACACAAATTCCACATGGACTCCGGGCAGGGATTTCAGAATCTGATTGTTCAAGAAGACATGCAGTGGCTGTCGGCTACAGCGTTCAATGATGAAGCCGAGCAACATGAACCCAAGATCACTGTAGAGGCTGCGTGTGCCCCGTTCGTAGATCAGCGATTCAGCTCGAATCCAATTGAGCATGGCCTGCTTCGCGGATGCTCGTTCTTTGATCGATGAAGGAAGCGCTCCGCGTACAGCAAGCCGTTCATAATACCCTCGCCATCCAGGCAGTCCGGAAGCATGGGTCAAGAGGTGACGAAGTGTGGCAGAACCGATTGGAGTCCCGTCACATTCAGGGAGATGGTCGGCCACACGATCATCAAGCCGGCAGCGAGCGTTTTGGATCAGAATCGCGAGGGATGTGGCTGTAGCCAACGGTTTGGTCAATGAAGCCAAATCATATGACGTCGAAGGGGTAACCGGAGGCCCTGGAGGAGAAGTCGAAAGACGTCCAACCGCGAAATGGACAACAGGCCGGTCTCTGTGCCGCACCGCCAAGACGGCGCCAGGAAACACATTGTCCGCAACGGCGCGGTCGAGAGCTGATTGAATACGATGCAGGTCAGGCATGGGGATAATGGCCGGCCCAGCAGGGTCACGAGACCCGATTGTGGTCGGGCCATTGGCATGGCCATCGACTATACACGATCAACGGGCAGGCGCTGACTCACCTTCCATCTTTTCCTCCCGGATGCTGTTATGCTCTTGATAGGCTTCACTGGCCTCCACATCCAACATCCGTTCGAATGTACTGAGCGTTGCGCGCATCCGTTCGATCATGAGCAACCGCTGCTTATGCAGGACGGCAAGATCTCGCTGCGTATTCCCCAGTTCGACGCGGGCTTGTCGAAAAAGCTCACCGGCTTTTAATTCCGCTTCCTTGACGATCAACTCCGCATCTCGTTGAGCGCTTCGCTTGACGTCATCGGCCAATGACTGTGCTGAAATCAAGGTATTGGACAGCGCGGTCTCGGTCCGTTTCAATTCAGAGACTTGCTGCTCCAGCGACTCAATGCGATCACGCAACATCACATTGTCACGATTCAACATCTCCACAGTTTGTGAAATTTCTTCGAGGAAGCGGTTGACCTCCTCGCGATCATAGCCACGAAGTTTGACTTGAAAAACCATCTGTTGAATATCGAGTGGTGTAATCTTCATGGCATCCCCCTCTGTATGAACTCAATTCATGCGTAACGCGGCATCTTTAATCGACTGGACAACCGCGATCTGTAGGAACCAGATTGCCGCAATGGCGATCAATGGCGACAAGTCGATCCCCATGCCCAAGCCGAGTCGCCGTCGGATTGGAGCGAGCACGGGTTCCGTTGCACGGGTCAAGAATTGAACGATGGGATTCCACGGATCCGGATTTACCCACGAGATGAGGGCCCGCGCAATGACGATCCAGCTATAAAAGGTCAAGATATAGTCTAGCACTGTCGCTAGACCCAACAAGGTATTTCCCATTACAAACATCAGCCTCCAAGCTCCTGAGAACGCTTCGTCGCGGTTTCTATCGCATCGATCACGACGGCTCGGAGCCCCCCCTGCTCCAGCCGATGCAGGCCAGCAATCGTCGTCCCCCCGGGAGAGGCGACCTGATCCTTCAACCCTGCGGGATGTTGCCCGGTCTCTAATACCATCCGTGCCGCGCCTAAGACCGTCTGGGCCGCGAGGAGGCTAGCCGTCTCCCGCGGTAACCCCATCTTCACACCACCGTCAGCCATCGCTTCGATCATAAGAAAGACATACGCCGGCCCGCTTCCACTCAATCCGGTTACGGCATCCATCAATCGCTCCTCGATCAAGACAACCCGACCGACCGACTCGAAGATCTGACGCGCGCAATCTGCCGCGTCTTCTTCAATCTTCGGACCGATCGCCAACGCTGTGATCCCTTCACCGACCATTGCCGGCGTATTGGGCATCGCGCGAATGATGCGGGTGTTGGAACCACAGGCCTCCATAATTCGACTGATTTTCACACCGGCAGCGACAGAGAGAACCAGCTGCTTTGTCACTACAGCGCGAATCCCTCTGAGTGCCTCAGCCATCACCTGTGGCTTTACAGCCAGAACGATGACGTCGCTCAGGC